>DATGDI010000198.1:0-29059 GCA_035310965.1 Methanomicrobiales archaeon | reverse complement strand
TCCAGACAGCCAGGGTTACAGAGATACATATCCCGGGGTTGGAGTTGTACCTATGAAGTCCATCATCGACGAGGCGTTGGCACGGGGAGAGGAGGAACAGAAGGCCACGGCGGCCGGGGCACAGCCGCCCGTCGTGCCGATAGCCGCCCCCATGCCGGACAAGGAGCTCGAGGAGGTCCTTTCCCAGCTGAAGACAGAGATCGCGGTCATCGGCTGCGGGGGGAGCGGGTCCAATACCATCTCCCGCATGATGGAGGAGGGAATCCACGGCGCCCGGCTCGTCGCCATGAACACGGATGCCCAGCACCTCATCCGCACCCAGGCCCAGTATCGAATCCTCCTCGGCCGGCAGAGGACGAGAGGGCTCGGGGCCGGGTCCATCCCCCAGGTAGGGGAGGAGGCGGCCGTCGAGTCGGTGGAGGAGATCAAGAAGATCGTCGCGGGCTGCGACATGGTCTTTCTCACCACCGGTCTCGGCGGCGGGACCGGCACGGGGGCGGCGCCCGTCGTGGCAAAGGCCGCCCGGGAGCAGGGGGCCCTTACCATCGCCGTCGTCACCCTCCCCTTCACCGCCGAAGGGTCTATCCGGCGGGAGAACGCCGAGGCGGGCCTGGAGCGCCTCCGGGACATCGCCGACACGGTCATCGTGGTCCCGAACGACCGGCTCCTCGAGGTCGTCCCCCGGCTCCCCCTCTACGCCGCCTTCAAGGTCGCTGACGAGGTGCTCATGCGGGCCGTGAAGGGCATCACCGAGCTCATCACCCTCCCCGGGCTCGTGAACCTGGACTTCGCCGATGTCCGCACCGTGATGGAGCGGGGCGGGGTCGCCATGATCGGCATGGGCGAGAGCGATGCCGAGGACAAGGCGGCCGACTCGGTGAAGAAGGCCCTCCGGTCCCCCCTCCTCGACGTGGACATCTCGGGGGCCACGGCGGCCCTCGTGAACGTCGTGGGCGGCCCGGACATGACCATCGCCGAGGCCGAGGGGGTCGTCCAGGAGGTCTTCGACCGGGTGGACCCGAACGCCCGGATCATCTGGGGTGCCATGGTGGACCCGACCATGCAGCACCGGATGAGGACCATGCTCGTCGTCACAGGTGTCCACTCACCCCAGATCTACGGCAGGGCCGAGAAGGAGGCCCCCCGCAGGGTCGCAAAGCATTTCGAGATAGACTTCATGAAGTGAGGAACAGATGGCATTCAAGCTAGAGGAAGAGCTCTTCCACAAATACTGGCGCGTCATCAAGCTCGCGCGGACCCCCACCCGGGAGGAATTCCAGAAGATAGCCATCGTCGCCGCCGCGGGGATCATCCTCATCGGGCTCATCGGTTTCCTGATCCTCTCGTTCATGGGTGTTCTCCCCCACTGACGGAGGTTCCATGACCGACGAGGCAGCCCAGCCCCCCCAGGGACCCGCACCGGCCCCGGCCGAGCCCGCGAGCCCGGCGACCGCGGGGAACCGCATCTTCGCCATCAAGACGACGGCGAAGCAGGAACGTGCCGTGGCCGACAGCATCAAGAAGGCCGTCGAGACCCAGACCGACATCAAGGTGGTGGCCATCATCGTCCCCGACGAGCTCCGGGGCTACGTGCTCGTGGAGACTCCCGAGAGCCACGCGCGGATCGAGCAGCTCGTGGAGATGATCCCCCACGCGCGCGCGGTGGTGAAGGGAGAGACGAAGATCGAGGAGGTGGCCCACTTCCTCGTCCCGAAGCCGGTGGTGAGCGGGATCGAGGAGGGTACCATCGTCGAGCTCATCGCCGGCCCCTTCAAGGGAGAGAAGGCGGTGGTGAAGCGGGTGGACATGGGCAAGGAGGAGATCACCGTCGAGCTCTACGAGTCGGTGGTCCCCATCCCCATCACGGTCCGCGGCGACCATGTCCGGGTGGTCGAGAAGGTGGAGGACCAATAGGCCCTCCACCGGCGGAAATTCATCAGAATTTCCGGCCAAGTCGAAGATCAGTAAGATCCGAGACTAGAGCGAAATCCGAGGGATTTCGCGAAGGTCGAAGATCAATAGGATCTTCGACTGGTGGGCGACGTAAGTCGCCACCAGGTGGAGGACCCGTAGGTCCGACGCCAGAGTGAAATCCGCAGGATTTCCGCGAAGGTAGAGGACCAGGAATCCCCCGATTGAAACGTTTTTAACCCCTCGGCACGACCTTATATAACCCAACGGCCGAACCCGATTCAGGGTCCCGAGCCTTGGTGGAAACGCTATGGGAGAGATCGTCGAGGTACTGGTACCCGGCGGCAAGGCCACACCCGGCCAGCCCCTCGGGCCCGCTCTGGGGCCCCTCGGTATCAACGTGAAGGCGGTCGTGGACGAGATCAACCGGAGAACTGCGGACTTCAACGGGATGCAGGTGCCGGTCAAGATCGAGGTCGACGACAAGAAGCAGTTCACGGTGACCGTGGGGACCCCCCCGACCACCGCCCTCATCAAGAAGGAGGCGGGGATCGAGAAGGGCTCGGCCCAGCCCAGCACGCAGCTGGTGGGGAACCTGCCGCTTGAGGCAGCCATCCGGATCGCCCGCATGAAGGCCGGCGACATGCTATCCTATGACACGAAGAAGCGTGTCCGGGAGGTCGTCGGCACCTGTGTCTCCATGGGAGTCACCGTGGAGGGCAGGAGGCCGAAGGAGATCCTTGCGGCCATCGATGCGGGCGAGTTCGATGCGCGCCTCGCATGAAGGAGACTTACCATAGGAGATCGGAAGAGGTCGAGAACTATGGAGGTATCAGATGGTTGAGAAGGAAAAGATCGCAGCCACCGTAAAGCAGGCCATCGAGAGCGCCCCGAAGCGCAAGTTCCGGGAGAGCGTGGACATCACGGTGAACCTAAAGAACATCGATTTGTCCCAGCCCAAGAACCGGATCGATGAAACCATCCTCCTCCCCCACCAGCTGGGCGGAGTGAAGATCGCCGTGCTCGGGAAGGGGGATATCACCTCCCGGGCGAAGGACGCGAAGGTTGACCTGATCATCTCCTCCGAGGAGATCGAGCGCCTGGGAGGCGCACCCCGCGAGGCACGGAAGATCGCGGCCGAGTACCGCTTCTTCATCGCAGAGACATCGGTCATGTCCCAGGTGGGCAGGTTCCTCGGGCCCCGGCTCGGGCCCCGGGGGAGGATGCCCACCCCCGTCCCGCCCGGAACCGATATCCGGCCGATGGTGGACCGGCTCCGTGCGTCGGTGAAGATCCGGACCAAGGACCGGACCACCTTCCACGCCCGGGTCGGCTCCACCGAGATGGACCCGAACCTGATCGCCGAGAACATCGATGTGGTCATGAAGAGGATCGAGTCCGTGCTCGAGCAGGGACCCCTGAACATCCGGTCGGTCTATGTGAAGACCACCATGGGCCCCGCCGTGAGGATGGTGTGAGATGGCCCTGTACACGCACCACCTCCCCCAGTGGAAGCGGGACGAGGTGGAGAAGATCAAGACGTGGGCGAAGGAATACGCCCTGCTCTCCCTCGTGGACATCCACGGCATCCCGGCGGCCCAGCTCCAGGGGATCCGGAGGGACCTCCACGGGAAGGCGGTGCTCAAGATGACGAGGAACACCCTCATCGAGCATGCCTTCGCCGAACTCGGAGGCGACTACGCCGACCTCGAGAAGTTCATCGCCGGCCAGAGCGCCCTCATCTTCACGGACCAGAACCCCTTCTCCCTGTATAAGACCCTGGAGAGGACGAAGACCAAGATGGCGGCGAAGCCGGGAGAGGTCGCCCCCCAGGACATCGTCGTTCCCAGGGGCCCCACGAACTTCAAGCCCGGCCCGATCGTCGGGGAGCTCCAGCAGGCGGGGATCCCGGCGGTCATCGAGGCCGGCAAGGTGAGGATCCGGGACACGAAGGTCGTCGTGAAGAAGGGGGACGTGATCTCGAAGAAGGTGGCGGACGTCCTCTCGAAGCTCGACATCAAGCCCATGGACGTGGGCCTCCGGCTCCAGGTGGCCTTTTACGAGAAGGCCGTCTTCCGGTCCGAGATGCTCGCCATCGACGAGGAGGCGTACCGGAGGGACATCATCCTCGCGGCACGGCAGGCCTTCAACCTCTCGGTGAATGCCGCGTACCCGACGAAGGTCACCGTTGCGGCCATCATCGGGAAGGCCTTCTCCGAGGCAAAGAACCTGGCCGTCGAGGCGAGCGTCTACGAAAAGGACGCCATGGACGCCATCATCGCGCGGGCGTCGCGCGAGGCGAAGACCCTGAAAGGAATCGTAGGTGGAAAATAAGGAACGGAGTTACTGGAAAAGGTGAACTGACATGGAATACATCTATGCTGCACTGCTCCTGCATCACGCAGGAAAGAAGATCGACGAGACGAGCGTAAAGAGCGTCCTCACCGCGGCGGGCGTCGCGGTGGACGACTCCCGGGTGAAGGCCCTCATCGCCGCACTCGAGGGAGTGAACATCACCGAGGCCATCGCGAAGGCCGCGGTGGCGCCCGTGGCCGCCGCACCGGCCCCGGCAGCGGCTGCAGCACCGGCGGCTGCGGCGACGGCAGCGGCCCACGAAGAGAAGAAGGAGGACAAGAAGCAGGAGGAAGAGTCCGCGATGGCAGGGCTCGGAGCCCTCTTCGGGTAATCATCTCTTTTTTCTTCCGGAATTTCCAGTTAATTGATTCGATTCGTCGCGGCCTTCTGAAAAGAGATAATCGGCCGATTGCTAACTGGGATAAGCATATGTTTCTTAGGGGATGCTCTCGGGGGGCTCACCCGCCCCCCGCCGCATGGGCACCCCCCCCGGGTCCGGAATTCCTAGGAGGGGAGGTTACATGGATGATCGGGCTATCGCATTTCGGGGGACGCCAGAGCGGCGGGGGTGAGCAAAGCGAACTCGCGACTTCGTCGCTCGAGGTCGGTTTCTTCGCGACTTCGTCGCTCGAGGTCGGGTCCTACGAACCCTCCCTCTTACGAAACCTCCAGGTCGCACCCAGCCTTATGGCGGGTTGCTCCAGGTCGGGTTCTGATGAACCCTCCCTTCCCCCAGGAGCGTCCGACTGCCCGAGAGTTTTCGTCTTGTCATCGGCATCTTTTTCTCTCTGCCCCATCGAATCCTCAAGTGACAATTTTATGAAAAGGGACGCTTTTCTCTTTGTCGTCTCTACGGTTCTGATAACCGTCGCCTGCGGCTGCCTCATCCCCGCCACACACGGCTCGCAACAAGTTCCATCCCCCATCCCGACCGTCGCCGTCCCCCTCACCATCCGCATCAGCGCCACCCCTCCCCGCTACAACCCGGCGATGTCCTCCACCATCGGCATCCGGCTGACCCCGGTGAACACCTCCGGTATCATCACGCCGGATGCCCGGTTCACCTGGGAGACGACCTTTGGGAGCTTCTACCGCTGGGGGCCACCCGACTTCAAGGTCACCGAGCTTGGGGCAAGGTACACCGGGACGGAAGAACCAGTCTACTGGTCCTACTTCTCGGAGCTCGGGGAGAAGGCGAGGCGGCCCGTAAACATCACGCTGACCGTCTGGTCACAGACCGACCGGCTCATCCTTGCCAATGCCACCCTGAGGATCGGCTGGGAGGACCGCAGCGGGTTCACGTCGGTTGTCGAGGGAGAGGGTTAGACCGTCCTCAGGGTCGCACCCCGCATTACAGCGGGTTGCTCCAGGTCGGTTTTTCACGACTATGTCGCTCAAGGTCGGTTCCTGACGAAACCTCCCTCTTTCGAAACCTCCCTCTTCACGACTTCGTCGCTCGAGGTCGGGTCCTGATGGACCCTCCCTCACGAAACCCTGCAGCCGGCCTTCTCCTGGTCCCTCATGTTCCCCCGGGCGAGGGACGGGTAGATCCCGATGACACAGAGGATGGTAAAGATGAGGAAGCCAGCCTGGATGGCGGCGAGGAGCCCCGGGTAGTTCGCGGGCCCGATCTCGACACGGCCGATGTGGACGGCAAAGAGGGTCATCGCGATGCCCATGGAGAGCATCTGCCCGACGTACCGCATGGTCCCGAGGGTCCCCGAGGCGACCCCGTAGCACCGCCTCTCCACCGAGGACATCACCGCGTTCGTGTTCGGGGAGGAGAAGAGGGCGAAGCCGGTGCCGAGGAGGGCGAGGGCGAGGAGGAGGAAGGAGAGGGGTGTGTCCTCCCGGATGAAGGCGAGGAGGAGGAGACCGAGGGCACAGAGCCCCATCCCTGCCGAGGCGACCTTCCCGGGCTCCACCCGGTCCGAGAGCCGGCCCGCGGGCGAGGAGAAAACCGCCTGGAGGATCGGCTGGGTCACGAGGATCGCCCCCGCCGCCGCCGGGGAGAAGCCCCGGATGGACTGGAGGTAGAAGGAGAGGAAGAAGGTCACGGCAAAGGTGGCGCTGTAGTTGATGAGGGCCGCGAGGTTCGAGAGGGCAAAGACCCGGTTCCCCGAGAAGAGCCCCACGTCGAGGAGGGGATGCCGGGTTCCCTGCTCCCGCCGCACGAACCCGGCGAGGAGGAGGACCCCGAGGAGGATCATGACGATCCCCGGGGGGCCGGGCAGCCAGGTGAAGCCGAGCATGACGGCGACAAGGGAGAGGCCGTAGAGGAGGGATCCGGGGGTATCGAAGCTCTCCCCGCGGGCATCAGCCCACTCGCCGTGGAGCCGGGTACGGACGAGCCAGAGGGCGAAGAGGCCGGTGGGGACGTTCACGAGGAAGATAGACCGCCAGCCGAAGGCCCCGGTCATGAATCCGCCGAGAAAGGGCCCGATGGAGAGCCCCACATAGACCGCCGTCGTGTAGATGCCAAGGGCCTTCCCCCGGTCCTCCGGCGGGGTGACCGCCGTGAGGATGGCCACTGCCGTCCCGTAGATGAGGGCGCCCCCCATTCCCTGGATCACCCGGAGGGGGATGAGGGTCGCAGGCATCACCGTGAGGGCCATCGCGAGGGATGCCGCGGTGAAGAGAGAGAGCCCGAGGGTGAAGATCCTTTTCCTCCCCACGATGTCGGCGATCCGGCCGAAGGGGACGAGGAAGAGGGCCGAGGAGAGGAGGTAGGCGGTGCTCACCCAGGAGAGGGCGAGGGCGTCCAGGGAGAACTCCGCCCCGATGGTGGGGAGGGCGATGTTCACCGCCGAGATGTCAAAGGGGCCGAGGAACCCTGCAAGGATGGCGATGAAGAGGGCGATGCGCCCGACACTCCTGTCCTCCATGCAGCTCCCGGGTACGGTGGGGAGAGGGGGAAATTAAGATAGTGGTAAGTGGACGTGACTTGTATCGTGTCTTCACCCGGTCGTGTCAGTATCCCCCGGGTTTCCAGCCTGCCTCGGCCGGGGCATCGCCGGCCACGATCCGGAAGGTCCCCGGCGTGATGTGGTCGCAGAGTTCCATGAACCGGGCGATGGCCTTCCTGAACTCCGGCTGCCGGCGCCAGGCCTGGACGCTCTCCAGGTTGTCCCAGGGTCCGTAGGAGATGAACCGGGAGGGGTTATCCAGGTCCTGGAGGAGGTTCCCGTATCCCGATCCTCCCTGGTGCAGGGCCGTCCAGGCGGAGAATTCCTTCCATGCCTCGATGAAGGCCTGCTCGTTCCCCGGCCGGACATCCCAGATGCCGGCCGCAAAGATCTGATCCTGCGATCCCATACGATATGCCCCCTGATGATGTGTGGTGGGGCCGGAGTAAAAAATGCTCCCTATGCGGGGGAGGAATGCGGCTACCCGGTCTCCCGCTTCACCAACCCGGCCCAGACGCACTGCCCGTACGAGATGCAGCCGTCTCCGATGGGGTAATCCCGGTTCATGAAAAGGGAGAATCCTTCGGCCTCCACCTCCCTGCGGATGGTTTCCCGGATGGCCGCGTTGTAGGCCACCCCGCCGGAGAGGGTCACGGTCCCCAGTTTCCGGTCATGGGCCGCGTGGATGGCGATGTGGGCGATGCCCCGGGCAAGGTTCTCCTGGACCGAGGCGGCGATGTCGGCCACCGCCTTCCCCTCGGTCCCGCCGGAACGTCCTGCCGCCAGGTATTCGTCGAGGGCCCTCCGGACCAGGGAACGGGTGGAGAGGACCTCAGCCCCCGGTTTTTCGAGGAACTCGAGGGGCCAGTCGGAGGCGATCCCCCCGTGCGCGGCGGCCTCGAGGCGCATGGCCGGCTCACCGTCGTAGGTCCTCTCCCGGCAGATCCCGAGGAGGGCCGATACGGCGTCAAGGACCCTTCCCGTGCTCGAGGTCCAGGCCACGTTCACTCCCCGTTCCACCTGCCGGGCAAGAACCCCGCACTGGATATCGGTCCAGCCCCGGCCTCTCAGGATCTCCATCACCCTCTCCCCGGGAAGGATCCCGTAGAGCATCCGCTCCGGGAACCGGGTGGCCAGGTCTCCGCCCGGCATGGGAACCTCCTCCAGGTGACCGACCCGGTCCAGGTGAGGCACCTGTCCGGCGAAGACCTCGCCGCCCCAGACCCTCCCGTCATCCCCGTAGCCCACGCCGTCGATGGTGATCCCGATACAGGGTTCGAGGGTGGTCGCCGCCACGTGGGCGCGGTGGTGCTGGACCGGGACGAGCTCCGCCCCCGTCTCCTCGGCGAGGGCCCTCGCATAACCCGTGGAAAGGAACGAAGGATGGAGATCATGGGCGATCACGTCGTATTTTGCACCGAGCCAACTCCGGATCCGCTCGGCGGTCTCCTCGAGATACGCCAGAGTCGGGGGATTCCGGACATGGCCGACATGGGGGGAGGTGATGGCAAACCCTTCCTTGTAGATGGTGATGTTGCTGGAGAGCTCCGGTCCCACGCCGAGGATGCAGGACGTGCCGAGGTCGATCCGGGTCCGCTTCGGGGCGATCCCCCGGGAGAGGCGGATAATGAAGCCGTCCCTCACTACCGAGTCGTCGCACCGGTTCAGGATCCGGCGATCGTGGGTGAGGTAGTAGTCCGCCTGGCCCCTGAGTTTCGCGACCGCGGTATCGATCTCGGTGATCATGGGATAGCCGGGCATGTTCGCCGAGGTCATGATGAGGAGGGGGGCCCTGAGGCTCGAGAAGAGGAGGTGGTGGAGGGGAGCATAGGGGAGCATGCATCCGATGGTGTGGAGGTTCGAGATCCCGGTATGGGCAGTCGGGTCGCGCTTGACGAGGACCGCGATGGGGTGGACCTCGCTCCGGAGGACCTTCCAGTCCTCGTCGCCGACCCAGGCCATCCGGCCGAGGGCCTCCTCCCTCACCATGACGGCGAAGGGCTGCTCGGTCCTCCCGAGCCGGGCCTTCAGCTCCCCGGCCCGCTCCTCGGTGCAGGCGATGTGGAAGCCCCCGATTCCCCGGATGGCGAGAATGGAGCCCGCATCGAGAAGGTCCGCCGCCTCCCGGATCGGGTCGGGGATCTCCATGGGCCTCCCGTCGGCATCCATGAGGCTGAGCCGGGGTCCGCAGGCCGGGCAGGCGATGGTCTGGGCGTGATGTCTCCGGCAGGCGGGATCGGTGTACTCCCTCCCGCATTCGGGGCACATGGGGAAGGAGGCCATGGAGGTACGCTCCCGGTCATAGGGGAGGGATTCGATGATGCTGTACCGGGGACCGCAGTTCACGCACGACGTGGCAAAGTAGCCCCGGTACCGGCTCTTCTCATCGAAGAGGTCGTCGACACATTCCCCGCAGGTGGCGACATCGGGGGGGATCATGCCGGAGAGACTGCCTGATGAGGAGGCGAGAATCTCGAAGCTCGCGGGCGGATCTCCCGCCAGGGGGAGCACCTCCACCGAATCGATCCGGGCGAGAGGCGGCCCCCGTGAGACCTCGGAGAGAAAGGCATCGAACCGGTCTCCCCATGCATCGATCTCCACCTGGCTGCCCGTGTTCTTCACGGTCCCCCGGATCCCGAGGGCCTTGGCCCGGGCGTACACGAAGGGGCGGAATCCCACGCCCTGGACGATTCCCCTGACAAGGATCCTCCCCCGGTCGCGCATGGGTGATTCTGAAACCTTTATTGAGCTCCGGGACCATATATAAATGGGTTGTGCGCTTTGACCGGCCATATCAGGATCGTGAACGATCCCATCGAGATGGTCTCCCTCTTCGTCACTTTCCAGAACGAGCAGTACAAGGAGATCTACGAGCACCTGGCCCGGGCCTGGATGACCGAGGAGGAGCTCGGGAAGCTCGCAGGCCACGACTCCGTGGGGGAGTGCCTCGCCATCCTGAAGAAGGGCAACCTCGTCGAGGAGAAGTGGCGGACCCCCCCGCCCGGGAAGAAGCCCGTGAAGGAGTACCGCACCATCTACAGCCGGTTCCGGGCCAATTTCCAGTGCAATATGACCGACCTCGGGGACCTGATCCACGTGGCCCTCTCGAACGACGAGACGGTGAGGAACCTCGTCGACCAGATCGAGGAGGAGATCGGGCAGGGAAACACCTCGATCAACGACATCGCCCGGAAGTACAACGTTTCCCCGGTGGTCATCAAGGGCCTCGCAAAGCGGATCCCCCGGCTGGACGTGAGGGGCCAGGGCATGGTGCTCATCGACCATGGGAAGCGATGACCCCCTCGCCACCATTCTCCGGTCCAAGAGCGAGGCCACCCGCTTCCAGATCCTCGTCGAGATAGCCGAGAACCAGCCGGCCATCCGGCAGCAGGAGATCGCCGGGAAGCTCGGGGTCACGCCCCAGGCGGTCTCGGAGTACATCCGGGAGCTCGTGGAGGAGGGGATGGTGAGCGCCCAGGGGAGGGGGCGCTACGAGGTGACCCGGGAGGGCATCGAGTGGGTGGTAAACCACGCCGAGGTGCTCGAGGCCTATGCCCGGCACATCCGGCGTGATGTCATCCATCAGGTCTCGGTCTGGACCGCCCTTGCCGCCGCGAACCTGAAGAAGGGTGACGAGGTGGGGGTCTACATGGAGAAGGGGTGGCTCTACGCGGGTCCTGGGGTACGGAGCGCTACGGGGACCGCCATCACCGATGCCCGGGCCAACGAGGACGTGGGGGTGGCACGGCTCTCCGGGATCATCGAGCACCGCGAGGGGACCATCCATGTCTGCAAGGTGCCCCGGATCGAGCGGGGCGGGTCCCGGAAGGTGCGGCGGGAGCTCCTGAAAGAGGTCGCGGGGAGGGCACAGGTGGTCGCCGCGGTGGGACTCGAGGCCTGGGTCGCCCTCGAGGCCGTCGGCCGGCGGCCGGACATGTTCTTCGGGGCCCGGGAGGGGGTCATCGAGGCGGCCTTCCACGGCCTGGACTGCGCCATCGTCATCGTCGACGAGGAGTTCACCGATTTCTTAAAGAGGCTCGAGGCCGCCGGCCTCGGGTACACCATCCACGACACGGTCTCCCCATGAGGATCGTGGTCCATCCCCAGCGGGGGTACTACCGGCTCTTTTTCCTCGACGGGGGCGGGGTGACCGCGGTCGGGCAGGTGGACCTCGTGGGCACCCCGAAGGGGTACCGGCCCAAGGACTACCTCGTGAGGAAGCCCGGGAGCAGGCACGGCCGGTCCATCCCGTCGAAGGACCTGGTCGCGACCCTCCGGCGGGCCGAGGTGCAGCTCACGAGGAGGGACGAGCCGTGGGAGGACTTCCTCTCCGACCTCCAGATCCCCTGGTCCGTCCGGACCCTCTGCCGGACCTGCCTCCTCGAGGACCGGGTCACCCCCCTCGAGCCCGCCACCTCGGTCCGGTACGGGAAGGAGTCCGTCTGCATGGACTGCGCGAAGAAGGAGGTGAGGCGGGAGCTCGGGTACTTCACCCGGTTCGGGAAGGTCTCGTACGCCTACATCGAGAGCCTCCTCGCCGCATACCGGGACCTGGACCGGGTCCTCTCGGCCCTGCAGCCCGACGGCCTGGACCTCACCCGCACCCTTTTCGACCGGATCGATGCCCATCCCGTCACCGAGACCTCGGCGGTCTCCGAGCTTCCCCTCCCTCCCGAGTTCAGGGCCGCCTCCGGCGTGGAGCGCCTCATGCCGGTCCAGCAGCTCGCCGTCGGGGCGGGGCTCCTCGCCGGATCGGACCTCCTGGTGGTCTCGGCGACGGCCTCGGGGAAGACCTTCATCGGCGAGATGGCGGGGATGAAGAACCTCCTCGAGGGGAGGGGGAGGATGCTCTTCCTCGTCCCCCTGGTGGCCCTCGCGAACCAGAAGTACGAGCGGTTCACCGAGCGGTACGGGAAGATCGCCGGGGTCTCCCTCCTCACCGGGAGGAACCGGCTGAACCTCCCCGAGAACCGGACGAGGGGGAGGCAGGACCCGGACGCACAGGTCGTGGTCGGGACCTACGAGGGGCTCGACCACCTGGTCAGGTGCGGACGGGGCCTCCAGCATATCGGGACCGTCGTCGTGGATGAGATCCAGATGCTCGAGGACCGGGACCGGGGGCACCGGCTGGACGGTCTCATCGCCCGGCTCAAGTTCCTCGCCCCCGGGGCCCAGTTTCTCTACCTCTCGGCGACCGTCGGGCTCCCCCACCTCCTCGCCGAAAAGCTCGGCGCCCGGCTCGTCACCTACGCCGAGCGGCCCGTGCCCCTCGAACGCCACCTCCTCTTCGTCACGAGGAAGGACAAGATCCGGTTCGAGAAGCAGCTCGTGGACGCCGAGTTCTCGGTCCGGTCCTCGAAGGGGTTCCGGGGCCAGACCATCATCTTCACCAACTCCCGGGCGAGGTGCCATGTCATCGCCGAGGCTCTCGGGAGGAAGGCAGCCCCCTACCATGCAGGGCTCACCGCCCAGGAGCGGCGGGACACCGAGAGGAGGTTCGCCGAGGGGAAGATCGCCGCCGTGGTGACCACCGCCGCCCTCGGCGCCGGGGTGGACTTCCCCGCCTCCCAGGTGATCTTCGACTCCCTCGCCATGGGGATCGAGTGGCTCTCCGTCCAGGAGTTCTCCCAGATGGGCGGGAGGGCGGGGAGGCCGGACTTCCATGACCGGGGGAAGGTGGTCATCCTCGCCGAACCGGGAGCGGTCTACATGAAGGAGGCGGAGGCGACCGAGGAGGAGGTGGCCATCCGGCTCCTCAGGGGCGAGATGGAGGAGGTCGCGCCCTCCTACGGCATGGAGGAGAGCTCCGAGGAGTTCGCGGCCCACGCGGTGGTCGCCCGGGGCGACGAGGAGGCCATCGGGAGGATCTCGCGGATGATGGTCGGCGAGGCGGAGCCGGTCCTCCCCGAGCTCCTCTCCCGCGGGCTCGTGCAGAGGCGGGGAAAATCCCTCGTCCTCTCGCCCCTCGGGCGGGTGATGGCCGAGCACTTCATCGGGGTGGAGCGACTCCTCGAGATCCGGAGGCTCGTCGGTGAAATGGAGGACCCGGTCGAGATCCTCGCCGAACTCGAGTGCACCGGTGAAGAGCGCTGACGGGCACCGCCGGGCGAGAAAAGATCCAGTTTATGTAGGGCTTGGCGAAATCCGGTACCCATGCCGGAGGAGATGCTCGCGGAGACCTGGATCACCCTCCCCCCCGCCCTCCTTCCGGCCGTGGGGGTCCTCCTCATGGTGGCGGGCCTCTGCCTCCTCCTCTGGAGCGATGTCATCGTGAGCCTGGTTATCCTGTTCCTGGGCGTCCTCGCCATCCTCCTGGGGCTCGGCTTTCTCGCCGCGGGCCATTTCCTGGGGAGGGCGGGCATCCCCCCCGTTCTCCTCTTCATCGCCGGGCTCGCCTCCATCCTCGTCGGCATCCTCGCCTTCCTCCGCAGGGATCTCGTGGCCGACCTGATCATCTACCTCGCCGCCGGCATCTTTGTCCTCCTCGGGGCCTTCCTCCTCTTCATCGGGGGCCTCCTCTCCTCCCGGGGCTGGGGGAGGAGGGCGTTCCTCTGGGTGGGCCTCGCCCTCCTTGCCGGCGGGATTGTCCTCGCCGTCTTCCCGGGCGAGGTGGCCCGGGCGATCCTCGCCGCCGGAGGAGCCCTTCTCATCGTGGCCGGGGCGGCGGCCCTCCTCGTTTCCTACGCCGGGAGACGGTCGTCCGTCTCCCGGCTGTGATGCCGGGCCCCGGGGCTTCGGGGGATGGAGGATATCGGGGCACTCAGGGGGTGATATCGAAGTTCAACGGCGATTCTGTGTTATTCATTGTATTCGGGAAAATACCCGGGGAACCGAATGAAAACGGGGAAGAATTCAGGGAATAAAAGGCCGCCTTCAGGCGAAAATGCGAAAGATTATTTATAGAAGAAACGGCATATGTTGATCAGGGTTTATGGTAACGGTCAACACCATGTATCTGGATGCAGCGCTCGATAAAAGGCTCAAGTACATTTCAGAGACCATCACACCGGTGGGGATCGATATCCAGAAAATCATCGAGAAGCAGGGCTCAAGCGACCTCTTCGTCCGGAAGTTCCTCGAGAGGATGGCCCACAAGCTCCCCAACCCGATGGTCGTTCTCGACAGGCTGAAGCGCATCCCCCGCCCGTGATGGGCCCTCTCCCCTCTTTTCCCGCCATTATTTATTGCATCTTCCCTGACCGCACGACCCACCGGTCATAAAAGGCGTGTCTCGGGTTTTCCGAGACAATGGGCTTGTGTCCGGCCGCCCGGCACCAGGTCTCTACCGTCCGGGCCTCCGCCTCCGTCCCGACGGTGATGAGCGCCTCCTCCACGAGGCCGAGGAACTCCCCGGTGATGCTCTCCCACATCTCGCGGGTGAAGGCGTTGATCTCCCCCATCATGACCGCGATCCCCCGGGGAACCGGCCCGATGTACCGGCCGGCCTGGGTAGCATCGATCCACATGGTCTCAGGGGGGAGAAGCCGGCCCGTGGAGAGTCCGAGGGAGAGGAGGGCGGGATCGTTGTCGTACGAAAGAGGACTCATCCCGAGGGCCCGGGCGGCCGCGGATCCGGCCCCCGACCCGCAGCAGCAGTCCAGGCACGGGATGTCCTCCTCCCTCCCCCAGATCTCCCTCAGGAGATCGGTGAGCCCGGGCAGGCGATCGGGCGGGAGATCGTCGAGGGCCGGGGTGACCGATCCGGCAAGGAGGAGGCTGTAGTACTCCCGGACGGCTCCGAGCCAGAGGGATCGCTCCGCCTGGTGGACCTCGGCATCGAGCCTCTCGCAGAGTTCGATGACCTCCCGGGCCGGCTCCCGGAAGAGGAAGTTCGCGGCGAACCATCCCTCCCCGTCGGTGACGGCCACCGCGAGGGGGTTCTCCCCGGTGTCGATGAGGATCCTCGCCCCGGTCGCGGGGATCCCGAGGAGGGCTCCCGTGTACAGATCCTCGGTGAGGGAGGAGAAGGTGGGTTCGAGGAGGGTGATCTCCCCGAGGTCGAGGATGCCGGCGGCCTTCATCAGGCCCCGTACTTCCTTGCCCTGTTCACCAGGTCGAGGAGGATGGGCATGAGCGCCGATCCCGGGATCCGGTGGAGGCCCCCCTCGGCGCAGGCCGTCTCGGTGAACCGGGCGACCCGGTCCACCCGGACTCCCTCGCCCCGGATCACGAGGGGCACGGGGTCCGCACTGTGGTCCATCACGGTGCAGGGGGTGCTGTGGTCCCCGCAGGCGACGACGAGAGTATCGTCGAGGGATACAAGGGGAGTGAGGGCCCGATCCACCCGGGCGATGAAGTCCCGCTTCTCGAGGGGGTGGCCGTCGTGGCCCGCCTCGTCGGCCCCCTTGATGTTCAGGAGCACGAACTCCTTCCTCCGGAGCTCCGCGAGGGCGGCCGCGACCTTCCCGTCGAGGTTCGTGTCCGCCGACCCGGTGATCCCGGGGACCGGGATGCTTTCCAGGCCGACGGCCTTCCCGATCCCGGTGATGAGGGTCGCCGCCGCGATGACGCTCCCGGTCATCCGGTGTCGCTCGGCGAAGGGCTCGAACCGGCCCATCTCCCCCGCCCCCCGGATGAGGATGGCGTTCGCCTGGGGGAGCCCCTCCTTTTCCCGGTTCCGGTTCAGGGGATGACGGGCGAGGATGTCATGCGCCTGTCCGAGGAAATCGTTGCATGCCTCTGCGGTCCTCCGGTCCCTCGCCTCCGTTGTCAGGGGTTTTACCTCGGGAGGGGCGATTCCCTCGGTCTTGGGGTCGTTAGAGGAGACACAGGCCCCGAGATCCTTCCCCCTGAGAGCGAGGGCCGCCCGGTGTCCGGCGCCGGGCCGCAGCCGGAAGCTGATCCCGTGCTTCAGGTGAACTTCCTTCTCGATGGCGTCGCACAGGGCATCCGTTCCGTGGATCCGGCCGGCCCTCCGATCCGAGACCTTGCCTTGTTTGTCCAGGGTCGCAAAGTTGGCGCGAAAGCCGATCATCCCGGGCTCCATATGGATCCCGCACCCTTCGCACTCGAGGGGCCCGCGCCCGGTGTAGTACCGTTCGGGCGGGTAGCCGAGAAGGGAGAGGTGAGACGTGTCCGAGCCCGGCCGGATGCCCGGCCCGATGGGGTCCATGATGCCGCAGATGCCCTCCCGGGCCAGCCGGTCCAGGACCGGGGTCTCCGCCGCCTCAAGCGGCGTCCTGCCGCCGAGCTCCGGGCAGGGCCGGTCGGAGATGCCGTCCAGGACAAGGAGGAGAACTCTCCCCGCAGTCATGACAGAGTGTTTCTCCTCCTCCTTCATTACCCTGCAGGGTCCGCTCCCGCCTTCCGACCCCCCTCCACCCACCCATTTCCTTCGCGGGAGGATGAGAACCGGCCAGAGAAGGATGTCCCCTTGCCCTCACCGACACGGCCACCCACCCCCGCCGCCCGACCGAATCCCCCGGGGAGAAAATGGGGTTCGGGATAGAGAAGACCTTGTGTAGTGATGCGGGAACACCCGAAAAAAGGCTCGTGGGGGAACGGGGGGGGAAAATCCCCGGATTCCTGTGTAAGGGATATCAGGCCGCGGGCGCCGGGGCCGGGACCTCGGCCTTCTCCTCTGGCTTTGTTTCGGGGGCCGGCTTTTCCTCGGTGAGCTCCGGGGGCTGGGCCGGCGGGGCCTCCCCGGCCTTTGCCTCCGGCTCAACCCGGGACTTGATGATCTCGACCCGGCGCAGGGGGTAGATGGGTTTCGCGAGCTTGAAGAGCTCCTTCGTGATCTCCCCCGAGACCATGTCCTTCACGAAGGCGGGGAGCTCCCGCTGGGCGGCGTACGACTGGATGAACCGGGTCATCGCCGACCGGATGGCATGCACCTGCGAGAGGTTCGCCCGGGTGAGGGTGAGGCAGGTCATGGTGATGCGCAGGACCTTCCCGTCCTTCGTCGTCACGGGGAGAACGGTGTCGATGCGCGAGGTGCGCCGCTTCACCATGGAGCGCATGTAGTCCCGGGTCAGCTCGTGGCCCACGAACTCCGTGTAGGCGGCGTCGCCGGCCACCGAGGTCACCCTCACCCGGATCTTGATGTGTTGCTTCGTGTAGTCCTGGATGATCTCGCCGAGGGTTGTCTGGAGGATCCGGCCCATCACGGTCTCCGGATCGCTCGAGATGGTGTCCCCGATGTAGCTCTTGCCAAAAACCTCGGGCACATGGATTCTGTACCAGGCCTTCGCCTTCCAGCCCTCGACCTTCCTTCCGATCTGACTTTTCTTTGCCATATGTTTCGTCTCCTTACAGGAATCTCATAACCTCGTTCACTGTTCCCACTCGCTCCCTGACCGCGCCCGGCCACTCCGCCGGGTCGAAGCCCTTCTGGGCGAGGAAGGCGGCCGTCCACCGCTCGAGGCCGATGCCCGAGCAGCCTGACCAGCACTCCTCCCCGTTCTGGATCTTCACGTTGAAGCCCTTCGGGTACTTGTCCCCGTTCACCGAGACGTTCTGGAACTCGAGCCAGCTCCCGCTGTACGGGAGGAACGCCTCGTAGTCGGTGGTCCCGACGGACTCACAGCCGCAGGCCCCCACCATTCCCTCCTGGGCCATGAACCAGGGCGTGACCTTCGCGGCCCGCCACTCGAGCTCCAGGAGCTCGTTGAAGACCCGGGTGTACGCCCGGTGGAGCTCCTCTGCCATCTTTGTCGTCTGTTCGACGGTGCCGAACCAGACGAGCTCGATCCGGTGGAACTCGTCCACCCGCTCGATGCCGTGGATCCCCCCGCTCTCGTACCGGTGGGAGGTGCCGCTCCGGTCGAAGATCCGGACGGGGAGCGACGAGGTGGCCACGGTTCTCCCCTGGACAAAGGGCCAGAAGGAGGGGCACTGGGCATAGCAGAGGGCCCCGATGGGCCCGTCGATCCGCTCCCGGAGCATCTCGACGGGGACCACCCCGGTGACCTTGAAGTAGTCCGCGACATCCTCCCAGAAGGCCGGGTCCCGGGTCTTCGGCGTGCAGACATAGTAGATCTCCGGGTAGACCCCCTTCGCGTGCCCCGACCGGGAGAGGACCTCCCAGGTGTCCAGCTTGGGAAAGACCATCTCCGAGAACCCCAGGGGCCTGATGATCTCCTCCTCCACGAGGGACGTGAAGGCCCGGAAGAGCTGGATGGGCTGGGGGGCGTAGATCCACTGGCCCCGGGAGGACCCGTGCCGGATCCAGTGGCGCTTCTCCATCTCCTCGGTGGGGTTTCCGGTGTAGACCCGGGGTTTCTTCGGGCTCTCGTACATGAGCTCCCAGTGCTCGGTCTTCCCGCCGTAGCCCGCGGCCTCTACCTTCTCCTCGATAAGCCTCACGATCCGGTCCGGTATCCGGTTCTCCAGGTCCTGCGTGGTGACCGCGAGGTCGAGGAACACGCAGCCGGCCTCCCGGCTCACGCCGCGGATGAAGGGGAGCCGGGGGACCGCCGTCTCCGGGATATCGCCGGTGATGCCCGCCATGAACTCCCTGACCCCGATCTCCCGGAGTCCCAGCTGGTGCTTCCCGAGGGCGGCCCCGATGAGCTTCCTGAACCGGAAGAGGGCGTCGTGGGCCCGGGTATACCCGCCGCTCTCGATCTCGAGCGCCAGGCGGTTCCCCTCAACCTCCCATCGGGTGATCCTCCCCACCTCCTCCGGCGGGACGCCCTTCGGCACACCCTTCGGGAAGACCTTTTCGTTCGCCTCCGTCACGGCACGGTCCACGGAGGCCCGTGCCTCGGTGCCGATATCCCCTGAGAAGATGATGTCGGCCTTCAGGGAGAAGTGCACGTGCATACGTCCTCCGCGATGGCGAGGTTCATGAGGTAGTCGTCGACCGATGCGATGATGGACCGGAGGTTCCCGCCCGAGATCTCCATGACGACGATGCCCTCCCCGGGGCTCATGCTCATGGAGGAGAGGTTGTCCGGCGAGAGCGAACCGGCGACCCGTGCGGGGTCGCGGTGGGAGGTGGTGACGGTCCCCCTGACGGAGATCATGAGGCCACCGCCTCCGCGAGGCCCTTCCGGAACCGGTCCAGGTGGTCGGCGCCGATGGTGGCCCCCGCCCGGCACCGGTGGCCTCCCCCGTCGCCGCCGGAGGCCAGGGCGAGGTCCCGGACGATCTTCTCGAGGTCCATCCGCACCCCCGGCGGACACCTCGCCGAGACGTGCCAGACGCCGTCGCCGGGCGCGAAGACGAAGACCGGTCCCTTCCCCTCCCTCGAGAGGACGAGGGCGTCGGCCACCGGGCCGTTCACCGAGGCGTCGCCGATGCCGTACCACCCGTCCGTCTCCAGGGGCTGCGCCGAGCGGATCCCGGCGATGACCCGGGCCCGGTAGGACCGGAGCACCTCCCAGGCATCGGTTCCGGCCGGCCGCCGGGAGATGAGGAGGGAGGCCGCGAGGCCGCCCATCCCCGCCCGGCCGCAGGCATCCACGAGGGCCGCGAGGGAGTGGAGGTCGGGGACCGCCTCCCGCTCGAGGGTGTAGGTGTCCCCGTAGAGGGACTCGAGGGCCGGGGCGGACAGGGAGGACCCCGACCTGAGGATCACGAGGGAGAGGAGGGCATCGAGGGAGAGCTTCCCGTCCCTCTCGCACTCCGCGACGAGCCTCTGCGCCGCCGCCTCGTCGCCGCTGATCCCGTCCAGGTAAGGCCGGGTCGAGAGGCTGAGAGACTCGACGGGATCCCTCCCGGCGAGGGAGAATCCCCTTCCCGGGGTGATGAAGCCGTTCGCGATCCCGTCGTTCAGGATCTCCCGGTTCGCCCCGGTGCAGTCCTGCCGGTCGCCGACCATGCCGATGAGGGCGAGGCCGGCGAGGTCCCGGTTCTCGCCCATGTGCTGGGCGACCAGGTACGCGGCACCGGAGGCCGCGACCTCGCCCCCCGTCCCATCCCCGGACCTGGCCGGGTTCACGTGGAACTCCCCGCCGAACCGGGGTGGGTGGTGATCGATGACCATGACATGGGGAGGGAGATCATTCCTCGATGCCCCGAAGTCGCAGAGGAGCACGCCTCCCTCGCCCGCGAGGTCGGCCGGGGAGATCCGGGGGCTGCACCGCAGCCTGAAGGACCGGCCGGAGCGGTGCATCGCGGTTGCGATGATGGCCCCGGCCGCGATCCCGTCGGCGTCATGGTGTGCGTGGATCTCCACAAACTCCTGCTTGAGGAGGTGGCCGGCGAGCTGTTCCGCGTCTGCGTGGAGTGCCATGGTCTCATCGGGAGAGGAGGATCTCGGCGGTCTCCGGCTTGTACACCCAGTCCTGCGGGAGGGTCCCTGACCGGATGTAGTACTTCACCAGGCGGCGCACCTTGGACTCGATGAGCTGGAGCTGCCGCTTGTTGTGCAGGTCGTTCTTGTTCGTGGAGAGGTGCTTCCGGAGGCCCAGGGCCTTCTCGATGAGGTTCCGGAGGTCATCGGGGATCTTCGACTCCATCCCCATCTCCCGGAGCATCTGGCCGAGGCGCTTCCCGGTCGCGAGCTTCACGTCGGGGACCCCGAACTTGTCCCGCAGGAGGAGCCCGATCTCGGCGGCCGATCTCCCCTGCCGGCGCTCCTCTCTCACGACCTTCTCGATCTCCTTTACGTCCGTGTTGGACCAGGCCGGGGGTTCCTTCCGGTACGGACGGACCGAACCTGCCTTTCCCCTCCGGCGGGCATGCATTCTCGCCATGGTGACCTCCTGTGACAGGGGACTGTAATACGCCCGGAAAAGAGCCTGGAACGGCCCTATGGTAATCCCGGAGCCCGTTTTTCGGGCCATGCCTTTGACGGCACGTCGGACTTACAATCGCCGGCACCCTCGGGGTGCAGGAATACGTGGACCGGGCGCCGTGATAAGGGTATCGATGGAGGTTTCGTAAGAGGGACGGTTCATCAGAACCCGAACTCGAGCGACGAAGTCGCGAGAAACCGACATGGAGCGACCCGCCATCAGGAGGGGTGCGACTTCTCCCGGGAGGGGTAGCCATTATGGACTCATCGTTCCAAGGTACCTGGAGAGAAGGGGCCCTCCATGCTGGGGAAATACTCGGACGAGGACATCACCCGCGTCCTCTGGGCGGTCGCGATACCGGTCACCTCCCTCCTCGCCATTGCGGTCACCATCGTCTCGGTAACGAGGGAGATCACCGATGTGTTCCCCCACCTCTACTACATCCCCATCCTCCTGAACGCCTACCGGAACCCGTCGAAGGCCATCGGGTTTGCGGCCTTCCTCGGGGCGATCTATGCCGGCCTCGTGTACTTCCTCAGCGGGTATGCCGTGGACCCGCTGTTCCGGGCCTTCGTCCGGTTGCTCGTCTTCATCTGGGTGGCGGCCATCATCTCGTACCTCGCCGGGAACCTGCTGCGCCGGAACCGGCACCTCTCGGCCATGAACGAGATCATCGCGGCCGCCTCGACCTCGGCGTCCCTGGACGAGATCCTCTCGACGGCGGGAAGGAGGATCCGGGAGATGCTCGGGTCCGCCGCCGTGATGGTCTACCTGGTGTCGGATGACGGGAGGCAGGGATCCCTCCGATACCACGAGGGGCTGTCGGACGAGGCCGCCGGAAGATCCAGGGAGATCGACCTCTCGGTGGAGCCCTTCCGGGGGATCCTCGCGGGGGGCCTGCCCGTGCTCACGGGGGAAAAGAATTCTTTCGGGGACCTGAACCTGCCAGGGGTCCTCTCCTTCGTGCTCATCCCGCTCCCCGCGGGGTCCCAGGCCCTCGGCCTGATCGCGGCGGGCCGGGGAAAGGCGGCGCCCCTCGCCGAGGACGAGATGGCGATGCTCGAATCGGTCTCCCGGGCCATCGGGAGTGCGGTGAAAAAGACCCTGCTCCAGGAGGAGCTCGGCCTTGCCAATACGAAGGCAAACCTGTACCTGGACATCATGTCCCATGATATCAACAACGTGAACACCGTGAGCCTCGGATACGCCCAGCTCCTGGCGGACCTGGTCACCGGGAAGAGCCGGGAGATGCTCGCCAAGCTGGAGAGCGCCGTCCAGCAGAGCGTGGAGATCATCCGGAACGTGAGCACCATCCGGGCGATCCAGGAAAGGTCCCAGGCGACCCGGGCGGTGAACCTGGACCCGGTCATCAGGATGGAGCTCGATCACCATCCCGAGGTCACCATCCACTACGACGGGACCACTGTATCGGTCTGTGCCAACAGCCTTCTCTCCGAGGTCTTCCGGAACCTCATCGGCAACAGCGCGAAGTTCGGGGGTACGGGCGCCCAGGTGTGGATACGGGTAGCGGAGGACGGGGACCGGGTGACCGTCTCCGTCGAGGACAGCGGTCCCGGCATCCCCGACGATCTGAAGCCCGCCATCTTCAACCGGTTCCAGCGGGGGAGGAGCTCGAGGAGCGGGAAAGGCCTCGGGCTCTACATCAGCCGGATGATCATCGAGGGCTACGGGGGCCGGATCTGGGTGGCGGACCGGGTCGAGGGGGAACCCGGGAAGGGGGCGGCCATCCGGTTCACCCTCCCGAAGGGCTGCACGGCGTGAGGGAGAAAGAATCTATATGCAGGAATCCCGATACTCTACAGGCAGACGCGATAGTAGTCTAGCGGCAGGACAGAGGCTTCCCAAGCCTTTAGCCCGGGTTCGAATCCCGGCTATCGCATCCGGGACCTATGGAGACGCCTGAGATCTACGGCATCAGCATCACCTGCGAGCACCGGCCCGGGGTCCTCCGGGACATCGCGGGGGTTCTCGCGGCCCACGACGCGAATATCGTCATCGTCCAGCAGTCCCTCATCCCGTCCGGACCGGCCACCGGCTGTGCCTCCCTCTACTTCGAGCTCGAGGGCGGGGACGACCGGGGGAAGCTCATGGCCGATCTCCTGAACCTCCCGTCGGTCAGGGACGTCGTCACCTATGCCTCCTTCTCCCGGATCTTCGGCTCCCGGGTCATCATCATCGGCGGAGGTGCCCAGGTGGCCCAGGTGGCCCTGGGGGCGGTGAACGAGGCCGACCGGCACAACATCCGGGGCGAGCGGATCTCGGTGGACACCATCCCCCTCGTCGGTGAGGAGGACCTCGCCCAGGCCGTGGACGCGGTGGTCCGGCTCCCGAGGGCCCAGATCCTCGTCCTCGCGGGCTCCCTCATGGGCGGGAAGATCTCCGAGGCGGTGGACCGGGTGCGGGAGGCGGGCATCCCGGTCATCGCCCTCAAGATGGCGGGGTCGGTCCCGAAGCACGCCGATCTCGTGGTGACCGATCCCATCCAGGCCGGGGTCTTTGCCGTGATGCACGTCTCCCGGTACGCGAGTTTCGACATCGGCCGGGTGCGGGGCGAGGAGTTCTAGGGATGGACATCGTGGAGAGGGCCATCCAGGTCCTCAGACGGGACGGGATCGTCGTCTACCCCACGGACACGGTCTACGGCCTCGGCGGGGACGCCTTCTCCGACGGTGCCATTCTCCGGGTGTACGAGGCCAAGCACCGGCCCCTCGGGAACCCGGTCTCGGTCGCCGTATCGGACGTGGAGATGCTCTGCGCCATCGCCTGCGCCGACGAATACGACCTAAAGTTCATCGACCGGTTCCTTCCCGGTCCCTTCACGGTGATCCTCGGGGCCCGGTCCTGCATTCCGGATATGCTCACCGGGGGAACGGGGAGGATCGGGGTCCGCATCCCGGCCCATGACCTGGCCCTCGCCATCATCCGGGGCTTTGACTCCCCCATCACCGCGACCTCCGCGAACGTCTCGGGCGAGAAGGACCCGGTGAGCCCCTCGGAGGTCCGGGTCCCGTACGACCTCCTCGTTGACGGGGGGTTTCTCCCCGGTACCCCGAGCACCGTCGTTGACCTGGTCGAGAAGCAGATCCTCCGCAGAGGGACGAGGGCAGAGGAGGTGGAGGAATATCTCCGGGGGCAGGGTGCGTGAGGGGACCCGATGGAGGGGCGCGTGAGGGGATCCGGGCGAGGCGCGGCATGAAGCCGCTCCGCCTCCGCGACTTCATCGAGGACCGGGACGGCTGGATCTACTCGGTGGCGACCTATGACAACGCCGACCGGGTGGGCTGCATCCTCCGCTACGTTCCCGACCCATCCGGCGACCGGGTGAATCCCGAGGGTGTGCGGTACCGGAAGGCGGGATTTGAGGAGGCCTTCGATCTCGTGAGGCAGAAGAAGCCCTCCTACACGGGCCGGTTCCTCCGTATCCCCGGGAAGGACGTGAGACGCGTCTACAAGCCCGAGGAGAGGCTGGATTTCTGCGCCGGCCGGGACCGGCGGGTTCGGGCGCTCGTGGATCTCTTCGCCCTCCCGGAGGGAGCCCTCGGGTGCACCGGCTCCCGCCTCCTCGGGATGGAGTCGCCGGCCTCCGACATCGACCTCGTAGCCTACGGGAGTGCCTTTCCTGTGGCCCAGGAAACGCTCAGGCGGGAAACGGAACGGGGGTCCCTTGCCGGCCTCTCGGAGGAGATGTGGCGCACGGTGTATACAAAGCGGGAACCGGAGATCCCCTTCGAGTCCTTCGTCCTTCACGAAAAGAGGAAGTGGAACCGGGGGGTTATCGGAGGGACCTACTTCGACCTCCTCTTCACCCGCGCCTACGATGACCTGGACGGCCGGCCGGTCCCGGAGGGCGAGAGGATCCGGAGGATGACCATCGAGGCCCGGGTGACCGACGCCTCCCTTTCCTTCGACAGCCCGGCTGTCTACCTCGTGGATCATGAGGTGGTGAACCGGATCGTCTCCTTCACCCACACCTACAGCGGCCAGGCCCTTCCCGGGGAGACGGTGGAGGCGAGCGGGGTCCTCGAAGGGCACGGGGCCGAGCGGTGGCTCGTGGTGGGCACCACGAGGGTGGCGAAGGGGGAGTACATCGTCTCGAAGACCCTCCTCGAGGGATCGGGGTAGCGTTCCAGGACTACCCGAGGAGGTCGGAGAGTTTTTTCGCGCCGGTCCCGCACCGCTCCCGGTGGGGACATCCGCCACAGGGTGCAGAGAGAGGTCTCCTCGGGATGTGCCCCTCCCGGACGTACCTGACCGCCTCCGCGGCCCGGATCACGGCCCTCCGGTCCCGTGGCTGGGGCGTGCAGATCCTGACCTCCCCGGAAGGGATGTACTCCACCGCGCCCCGGGACGCCGGGATGCCGAGGCTCTCCCGGATGCAGAGGGCATAGGCCGCCACCCGGATCCGGTCGGAGGTGGAAACGCCGATCGCCGGGGACTCGGTCGGCCGGGTGATGGCAAAGGTAGGCTCCGAGTCGAAGATCTTGTCCACGAGCCCCCGGATCCCGAACCGGTCGGACCGGACAGGAACCTCGGTCTCGGAGGGGATCCTCCATGCCCCGGCCCTGCATCGTTCCACCGAGGCAGAGAGGTACGACCGGTAGGCGGGGTCGATCTCCGGGAGGATGGCCTCCACCTCCTCCCAGATCCCATCCTCGTCGAGATCCCTGCCGAGGTGGGAGGAGACCTGCTTCGCGATGGTGTACCGGGGGGATTCCCGGGCCTCGAGTTTCCGTTCGAGGGAGAACCGCACCGGGCAGAAGTGGCAGCGGACGATCTCGGAGACAGAAACGAGGGTTCTCGGCATCTCTACTCTCCGCCGCCGGACGTTTCCCGTCGGCAGGAAGGGCTCCCACAAAGCCTTATTGCGGGAGGAGTAAAATTTTTCCTTATGAACCCGAAGGAAGATTTCCATCTTCCGAGGGAGAAGGAGGAGAGCCTCCTGACCCGGAGGGAGATCTCATGAATCCGCCGAGGGAGATCCAGGTCCAGATCCCCCAGGACCTGGACCCCGTGTACAGCAACCGCATCCAGATCGCGTACAAGGAGGACGAGTTCACCTTCATCTTCCTCCACGAGATCCCGGGGACGAACCAGGCCCGGGCCAAGGCCATCGTCTCCATCAGCCCCCGGCATGCCAAGAACTTCCTCGAGGTCCTGGGGACGAGCATGGCCGACTACGAGGGGAAGTTCGGGAAGATCGAGACCCCGAAGGAGAAGCAGCCCGTCGAAAACGTCACGATGCGCGGCTACTCGTGACGCCTTGACAGATGACAGAAGGCGACGAAGCCGACCTTCCCGGTTTTTTCGTCGATGCCATAGTTCGACGGGGTGTTGAGGAGGTCGAGGGCGTTCACCCGCAGGTCGATGAGCTCGGCGAAGGTGAAGTACGAGTTCATCTCCTCTCCGGCCATCTCCCAGACCACGTTCACCCCGTCGCCACGGCGTTCGGTTCTTAAGATCGGCTGCATACCCTCTCCCGCCTCAGTCCAGGGAAGATCCCTTACACCACGAGGACAACTTTCCCCTTCTTCTCATCCATGCCCCAGCTCTGCGGGTGGGCGAGAAGGTCGAGGGCATTCACCTGCATGTCGATGAGCTGGGTGAAGGAGAAGTAGGAGGTCGTATCCTTCCCCGCCTTTTTCCAGACCACATTGACCCCGTCTCCGCATCGCTCGGTTCTCACGATTTTCTGCATAACGAAAGGAGAGGTCATCAAGCTATTTGGCAATAGCGTATCTTTTCAGGAGTTGAAAAAAAGGAAAAAGTTCAGGGTTTCAGGATCAGGTGCCCCGTGTCATTGTCAAAAACGTACTTGGCCGGGTGTTCCAGGAGATCCAGGGAGTTGATCCTGCGGTCGATGAGTTCCATGAACGAGAAGGAGGTCTCCTCCTCCTCCCCCTTCTCTTCCCAGTAGACGGTGATCCCTCCAGGGAGACGTTCGCTTGCGGTGAGTCGCTGCATGGGTGAGGGGTAGTACGCCGATGGGATAAGAAGATTGCGGGATATCCCGGAATTTGGAAGAACCCCGCCGTGAATGGATCAACCTTAATACCCTTCGGAAACCACCTGATCTGTCGGTTGCCGCTGTGGCTTAGAGGCATAGCGGCGGTTTCGTAAACCGCAGGTCGAGGGTTCGAATCCCTCCAGCGGCTTCCTTCTCCTCCGGTGGAAATCCTCCGGCCACCCAGACGCCGGATCCGCAGGGATTTGAAACCGGGTTCGATGGCTCTCTCCCGCGTTCTCCGGCGACCAACCTCAACCATCCTGGACCTTGCGTGGTGAGAGGAAAGGGGGGACCCCGCAGGTTCTCACCGCCTCTCCCCGCCCACCACGGGCCTCGGGCTCAGGCCGGCCTCCAGGGCCACACCTTCAGCTTCTGGTTGCAGTCGTACCCGGGCCAGTAGTCTGGGGGCGTCCCCCGGTTGATATCATAGGTGACACAGCAGGTGCCTCCCGGATCACTCCATGGCCAGTCTCCCCAGTAGCCCTGGATCACGTTCCCCCACACCGACCCGCAGCTCCTGCACTCCCGGGTGGACTTCGGGTCGGTCAATTCGCTCCAATCGACCCCCAGGTATGCACCCACGGTCTCCCGGGTCCAGAAGAGGTTCAGGTTGCACACCTGGGTCTGCCCGACGCACTCACCCCAGGGGATGGCGATGACGAACCCGCCGGAACTTATGTACTGGTGCTGGCAGAGCCTCTGGCAGTCACCATCGCAGGCGGTGTTCAGCTCGTCGACGTCAAGGAAGGGATCTCCCTCGCTCCAGTGGGCATTCCCCTGCGAGTTGGACAGGGCCGGGCCCGTGGGGACCTCGAGCCAGCATTTCCTGTAGTACTTGGGAAGATCGAGGACCTCGCACTGGCAGTCTCCCCACTGGTCGTAGGCGAAGCGCGGGTCCGCGAGGGTGTTGAACTCGGCCACCGTGGGGAGCTTCCAGTCGCCCGGCTTCGAGCCGTCGGAGAGGCCGTACTGGCCGTCCCCCAGGGCCGCGACGGTGTTCACGGCCTCCAGCCAGGTGCGGGGCGGGATGCCCGAGGGATCCTTGAGCCACCTGATGTGCCGGAGGTTGTCGAGCACCGTCCCGTCACCCTTGTCGGTGAACCGCTCGTCGATATGGCCGTCGCAGTTGTCATCGATGCCGTTGATCTCCTCCTCCTGGGAGGGGTTGATCGAAGCGTTCCGGTCTTCGCAGTCCCCCTGCTCGGGCGTGAACCCGTCGAAGTCGTAATCGCAGGTCTCGTCCACCCTCCCATCGCAGTCATCGTCGATCCCGTTGCAGCTCTCCGTCATCCCGGGGTTGACGGAGGGGTTCGTGTCGTCGCAGTCCTCCCCCACCCGGGGTCCGGCGAGGTCATGGTAGCCGTCGCCGTCGTTATCCACGAGAGCCTCCCGGACCGGCCACGCGTGGTAGGAGTAGTAGAAGGGCCAGTCGGGTTCGGCTGAGAGCCAGGGCAGGCCAAGGCAGTACCCGCCATACACCGCGAAGAGGCGCTGCCTGCCGCTGTCCGCGGTGGTGTCCGTCCAGTACACGTTGGAGGGGTTGACCGGTACTCTGGAAAAGGCATCCCCCTCGCGCCACGGCCCGATCCCGGCTGCATTACCCAGGGAGCAGAGCCCCCCGGGGCCCCCGCACCGGTACCCGCACAGGCCGCTCATCTCGTCGATGGTGGGGAGCCTCCAGGCACCGGCCCATGACCCGTCGGAGAGGCCGTTGTTCCCGTCCGCCACGTTCTTCACCAGGGCGCGGGTCTCGGCCAGGGTCATCGTGCCGCCACCGAGATCCGCCTTCTTCAGCCAGTACAGGCCGGTGGCCGTGTCCAGGACGGTGCCGTCCCCCTTGTCGGCGAACCGGCAGACGAGGCCGTCAGGTTCGTCCACGGCACCGTCGCAGTCGTTGTCTTTCCCGTCGCAGTACTCGGTGGCACCCGGGTACACCCACCAGTCATTGTCGTTACAATCGCCGGTCGAGGTCACGGCCCCCGGCGGCTGAGTGCATGCCTGGATGGTGTCCGAACCACCCACACCGTCCCGGTCCCGGTCCCAGTAAAAGGTCTGCCGGAGCCCCTCGTCCACCTGCCCGTCGCAGTCGTTGTCCTTCCCGTCGCAGACCTCGGTGCCAAGGGGATTGATGGCCGGGTTGGTATCATCGCAGTCCTTCCTGTCGTCTACGTATCCGG
>DATGDI010000197.1:0-8267 GCA_035310965.1 Methanomicrobiales archaeon | reverse complement strand
GAGAACGCGGCGGCGGTGGGCTCCGGGGTCGAGGCGGCGCTCAGGAAGCAGGGCAGAAGCGAGAAGGTGGTGATCATCGGGGGCGACGGGGCGACCTTCGACATCGGGATGCTCTGCATCAGCGGGGCCTTCGAGCGCGGCCATGACTTCACCTACATCTGCTACGACAACGAGGCCTACATGAACACCGGTATCCAGCGCTCGGGCGCGACTCCCCTCGACGCAAGCACCACGACCTCCCCGGCCGGGAAGTGCTCCACGGGGAACCGGCGGCCCAAGAAGGACATGCCGGCCATCCTCGCCGCCCACGGGGCCCCTTACGTCGCCACCACCTCCATCGCCTATCCTACCGACCTGATGCAGAAGGTGGAGCGGGCCATCGAGACCAAGGGGCCCTGCTACGTCCAGATCCTGGCCCCGTGCCCCACCGGGTGGGGCTACGAGGGCGACCGGACCATGGTCATCGGGAAGCTTGCCGTGGAGACAGGACTCTTCGTCCTCTTCGAGCAGACCGACGGGACCGTCACGAAGGTGAAGAAGGTGATGCGAAAGCCCGTCGAGGAGTACCTGAAGGTCCAGAAGCGGTTCGCCCACCTCTTCAAGCCCCAGCGGAACGAGACCGAGATCGCCCGGATCCAGGCCATCGCCGATGCGAACGCGGCGAAGTTCGGGATCGACATCAAATTGAAGAAACCGGCGGAGAAGCCTGAAAGTGAGGCGGGAATTCAAAAGCCGCCCGCCTGATCTTTTTTTCCACCTCAGCCCGACAAAATCGAGTACGCGAAGAGGATGCCGAAGGCAGCCATCGCGACCCCGCTCCCCTTCACCACCCACCGGTACCTGTCTCCGAGGATCTTTGCACCCCGGGAGGCCGTGAGGGCGAGGATACCGAACCAGACAAGATCGGCGGAGATATGCCCGATGAAAAAGGCCGCGTAGGCCGGCTGGAGGGCGAGGAACCCCGCACCAAAGGTGAGCCACCAGATCCACCAGTACGGGTTCGAGAGGGTGAGGACGATCCCCGCGACGAAGGGGGCACCCGCACCCCCGGCCCGGGCCGCCTTCTGCTCCGGCTCGGCCAAGAACTGCAGCATCCCGAGGATAACGATGGTGACGCACCCGAGGAGCGCGATCTCGGTCTGGTAGGGGAGGGAGCTGAGGCCGAAGATGATCCCGACGATGATGGCGGCCTCCACGATCCCATGACCGGCCACGAGCCCCGCGGTGGAGAGGAGGGGCTTTTTGTGGGACATCCCGAGGATGGAGGCGCTCATGGGTCCCGGCGAAACGGCTCCCGTCAGCCCGACAAGGAAGGAGGCGATGAGGACCTCGATCACGGTTCCTTCCTCTCCCCTGCCCTCCGGGACAGGAGATACGGGATGAGCACGAGGACGAGTCCGAAGAGCCAGAGGGCCCCGAAGGCGAGGAGGAGTCTCTCCCTCTCGGGGGTGTAGAACCGGAGCTCGAAGGAGGTCGTGCCGTTCCACACGATGGTGAGGGACGAGTCATTCGCCTCGATCTCCGAGCCCGGGCTCCTCATGCCGAGGAGGGGATCCCGCACGTCCAGGCCGGGAGGAAGGCCGACCGAGACATGGTAGGGGCCATCGAAGCTGCCCTGCAGGTGGTTCTCCAGGATCTGGCCGGTGTAGAGGATGGTATAGTTGCCCTCGGTGAAGTTCATGGTAAAGGGATCGATCCAGTTGAAGCTGCAGTTGCCGCAGGTGCCGTGAAGGCTCACGTTCGAGACCGGCCGGGGGATCCGCTCCCCGAGGGGTCCGATGTCCCAGAAGCCGTGCCCCGAGACCTCCGTCACCTCGACAGCCGCCGAGTAGGAAGCGCCTCCGGGGGAGACCTGGAAGCTCGCGTTCGCGGCCCCCGCCCCCGCGGTGCAGATCACAATCGCAGCGCAGAGAGCAGCGAGGGCAGGTCCGGCTCGATCTCGAGAGGGGGCTCGCACTGTCTCACCACCGTCTCCGGGTCCTTCAGGAGGTGGCCCGTGACCACGCAGACCACCCGTTCATTCCGGTCGATGACCCCGTCCGCGACGAGCTTCTTCACCCCCGCCACCGACGCGGCCGAGGCGGGCTCCACCCCGACCCCCTCCCGGGAGGCGAGATCCCGCTGCATCGAGAGGATCTCGGCATCGCTCACCGAGACGGCCGTCCCTCCCGTAGTGCGGATGGCCCTGAGAGCCTTCTCGGCGTTCACCGGGGCACCGATGCGGATGGCGGTGGCGACGGTCTCCGGGTGCGCCTCGGGGATGACCTCCGGGAGGTTCTCCCGGACGGCCCTCACCACCGGCGCCGATCCTTCCGCCTGGACCCCTGTCATCATGGGAAGCCGGTCGATGAAGCCGAGCTCCCGGAACTCCCTGAGACCCTTGTGGATGGCCGAGATGTTCCCGGCGTTCCCGACGGGGAGCACGATCCGGTCCGGAACCTCGCCCAGCTGGTCGAGGACCTCGAAGCCGATGGTCTTCTGGCCCTCGAGCCGGTAGGGGTTCATGGAGTTGAGGAGGTAGAGGCCATGCTTCTCGCAGAGCTCCTGGACCATCTCCAGGGCACGGTCGAAGTTCCCCCGGATGGTGATGGCCCGGGCCCCGTGGATGAGGGCCTGGGCCACCTTCCCGAGGGCGACCTTGCCCGACGGGAGGAGGACCACGGCCGGTATTCCCGCCTTTGCCGCGTACATGGCGAGGGAGGCCGAGGTGTTCCCGGTGCTCGCGCAGGCCACCGAGCGCTTCCCCAGCTGGAGTGCCATGGACACCCCGACGGTCATCCCCCGGTCCTTGAAGGAACCGGAGGGGTTCATCCCCTCGTGCTTGGCATAGAGCCGGGGAAGGCCGAGCTCCTTCCCGAGAGCCTCCAGGTGGTAGAGCGGGGTTCCCCCCTCCCGGAGGGTCACGGGCTCTCTCTGCACCGGCAGGATCTCGCGGTAGCGCCAGACCGAGAGCGGGCGCCTGTTCCACGCCTTCCGATCGATCCCGAGCTCTCCGAGCCGGTACCGTACCTCGAGAGGATGCCCGCAGGCCCGGCAGGAGTAGAGGATCTCCTCAGGCCTGTATGTAGCTCCGCAGGAGATACAGGCCAGCTGGTAGGACATTGTGAGTACATTGTCGGCCCCGGCACGTATATCTATTCGGCCAGAACCCCGTTCAGGGAGGGAAGGAGGGGGCTCAGGCCCCGGTGTCTGAGAAGAGCCGGTGGTACAGGTCCGGCCGCCGGTCCTTCTCCACCGGTATCCGGGTCCTTGCCTCATCGACCTTCGCCGGGTCGATATCGGTCATCACGAGCTCCTCGCCCTCCCCACCCCGGCTGATCACGGCCCCTCGGGGATCGGCCGAGAGGGAGTGGCCGCAGTACCGGTCCACGGGAGTGGTGCCCGTGGGGTTGCAGCCGACGACGTAGAACTGGTTGTCGATGGCGCGGGCCTGGACGAGGATCTCCCAGGCATGGATCCGGGAGCAGGGCCAGGCCGACGGGACGAGGACAGCGTGGACTCCCGCCAGCGCATAGGCCCGGAAGAGGGGGGCGAATCGGAGGTCGTAGCAGATGGCGATGCCGAACCGCACGCGCCCCGCCATGAAGATGGACAGATGGTCGCCGGGATCATAGTGGAGGTCCTCCCCGCCGGGGGAAAAGGGATGGATCTTCGAGAAGCTCGCCACCACCTCGCCCCGGGGATCGATGGCAACGGAGGTGTTCAGGGGCCGGGGTTCGTGCCTCTCCACGTATGCCCCGATGACAAAGATGGAGCGCCTTCGGGCGAGATCCCGGAGGGCCTGCACGGTCGGGCCGTCCGGATCCTCCGCGAACCGGGTGGAATGGGGTGACCAGCCTGTCGAATACTGCTCGGGGAAACAGACAAGGTCCGCACCCATCTCCTTCGCGGAGGCGATGCAGGATTCGGCCTTCTCGAGATTCGCGCCGGGATCTTCCCACGCGCTCGCCATCTGGGCAGAACAGATCCTCATCGGTGGATGCTGCGGGTCAGACAGAGCCCGCCTGTTTCTCATCCTTCTTCGTACCGGTGATGACCATGAGCCCGGCGAGGATCACGATGATTACGGCGAGGACGAGGAGGATGTAGGGTCCGTACGGCACCTCGAGGACCCCGTATTCCGCCCCCACCACCATCACGGCGAAGATGGATCCCCCGATGACGAAGCAGAGGGTGATGGCGATGAGGAGAATCTCGCTCCTGTCGTATCCCATGAATTCGTTCCCCGGGAGGATCCGGACCCGCAGGGCCGGCCTTATTCTCTATCTTGGCACGCAAAGTTAAATAGTTGATGAAGGGGAGCACGGGGCTCTCCTCCCGAAAAGAGGTGGGATAATGGTATGCAGGGAAACCGTCCCCCCCGGGGATAATAAGGCATGGCAGTGCGGGGGGTGAAAGTGAAGGAGGCAGGAGGGGATCCCGTCCAGAGGGGCCCCTTCCCCCCTGGACGATCCCGGCTCCGCGGGACCCGGGATCTCAGCCGACCCATTCGTAGAGGACCGGTTCATCGATCCTCGGGTAGCTGACGAGGTCCTTCTCGGAGAAGTAGATGGCCGCCTCCCGGGCCGCGCTCGCCGGGGAGTCGGAGGCATGGATCACGTTCCTCCCGGTGTCAAGGGCGAGATCGCCCCGGATGGTCCCGGGAGCCGCTTCGGCCGGGTTCGTCGCCCCGACCACCCTCCGCACCACCGGGACCGCATCCCGCCCCTCCCAGACCATGGCGAGGACCGGCCCGCTCATGATGTACTTCTTGAGCTGGGGGAAGAAGGGCTTCCCGACGTGCTCCTCATACTGCTCCATCACCTGGGACTCGGTGGGGAGGAGGAACTTCGCACCCACGAGCTTCAGGCCTTTGGTCTCCAGCCGGGAGATGATCTCGCCCGCGAGGCCCCGCTGGATGCCGTCAGGCTTGATGAGGACAAAGGTGCGATCCACCCGGATCACTCCTTCCCGAGGGCCTTCCTTCCCGCCTGGGTCCACCGGACCCGGCGGGGAACCCTCCCGAGCCGGGCGTTGTTCTGGCACTTGGAGCTGCAGAAGTAGAAAATGGTCCCGTCCCGCCGGATGAACATCTTCCCTGTGCCCGGGTCGATGTTCTCCCCGCAGAAACTGCATGTGCGCATGTCTACCATGGGCTTACCTCTTCGAGAGCTTCTTCGCCTCGCGCTCGGTCTCGAGGAGCATGAGGATGTCGCCCTCGCGGATGGGGCCGACGGTGTTCCGGGTGATGATCCTCCCCTTGTTCGGCCCGTCCAGGATCCGGCACTTCACCTGCATCGCCTCACCGTGCATGCCGGTGCTCCCGATGACCTCGATGACCTCGGCCGGTGTCGCGTCTCCCGCCATGAACCCTTCATCCCTTGAGCTCGGCGACCTTCTTCGCGATGTCGTCGATGATCTCCTTCGCCTTCCCCGGCTTCACGATGGCCGCCGCCGCCGAACCGACATCGAGGCCGCTTGCAGCGCCGATGTCGTTCTGCCGCTTCACGAAGAGATAGGGGATCTTCTTTTCGTCGCAGAGAGCGGGGAGGTGCATGATGACCTCCTCGGGCTGCACGTCGCTCCCGATGAGGACAAGGAGGGCGATGCCGCGCTCGATGGCCTTCGTGGCCTCGTTTGAACCCTTCTTGATCTTCCCCGTGTCCCGGGCGATCTCCAGGGCCTCGAGGGCCTTGTTCTGGATGTCGTCGGGGACCTCGAACTTCTTGAATCCCGTTGCCATAACACACCTCATTCAGGAGGGAATTCTCCTTCATCACTCACAGGTAGTGACGCCGTAACCATACCATGTCATCAGGGCGGGAGATAAAGGTTTGTCGCGGGGACGGCTCCCCCGGCGTGTTCCGGATGGCCTTCAGCCGGTGACCCGGTAGATCACGACCCCCTGCTTCTCGTAAACAGGCTCGAGGTTCTTGAGGGGAAGGTTCAGCCGGCTGTACAGCTCCCGCTCGGTATCCCCGACATAGACATAAGTTGCGTTGTAGCCTCTCAGGATACCCGGAGCCCGGGCCGGGTCCTCGTAGATTGCCCTCACCTCGTCTATCCGTGCCGGGGTCCTCCCCCCGGTCCCCCTCCACATGAACTCATGGCCAGGCCACCCGATGATGGTCTGGACACCGGTGAAGGAGGAGATCCGGGAGGGGTACGCGTAGTCCCCCTTCGCCCCCTCGACAATCACCGTTCCCGGCGGGAGCCCCCGGACGAAGGGGAGGGCGGCCGCATCGCCGGGATGCGTGGTTTCCAGGTACTGGAGACCGTCCAGGGTCATGGGGCCCGTACCGATGCCCGAGGCGAGGATGGGAGGGACGGCGACAATGAGGATGGCCATCGTAATCAGGGCCGCGGCCTTCACCTCTCCGCTGGAAATTCTGGGGAACCTGGCGCCATCCAGGACCCGGGCGATGATGACGAGGGACGAGACCCCCATGAGGATCCAGGCGATGTTGTAGAACTTGAAGATGGTGTTCATCCGGTAGTAAATCCCGCCGAGGTAGTCCTTGAAGTACAACACCTCGCAGAGGCTGATGATGGCGAGGCCGGCGAGGGCGATGAGGATCTCCGGATCCCGGTTTCGCCGGGAGATGAGGGCGGTGCCCGCGGCAACGGCGATGGCCGCCGCCGGGTACCCCGCGACGGCGACAAGCACCGCCGGAAGGAGGAGGTAGGGCCGTTTGGCGAGGCCCCTCGCCCCGTATGCGAGAAACACGGCGAGGAAGAACCCATGGACCAGGAGGAACTCGACGGGATCGGAAGGGGTGGTGACCGGGTAGATCCCCAGGAAACCGGTGGCCGCCAGCTGGAGGTAGTACGGGAGGTACAGAAGGATGGAAAGGATGGGGACACCGGCGAGGAATCCCAGGGCCGAGAGGTCCCGTGCCTCCCGTCGGAAGCCATCCCACAGGATGAGCAGGCCGAAGAGGACCCCGAGCGGCGCATACACGAGGACATCCCAGGTGTTCATCACCGGCATCGAGCCCAGGGAGAGGGAGGCAAGGGCGATCACGGTGATCTTCCCTCCCTTCCCCAGCTCATACCAGCATTTCAGGGCGATGAACAGGAGGAGGATGAAAAAGACCTGGTTCGCGATGTCGAGCACGTGGGGGTGGGCATCCCCCCAGAGGAAGGAGAAGAGGGTGTACTCGTTGATGGTATCCGTGATGACCCGGGTGCTGTTCCAGAGGATGCTCCCGCCAAGGATCAGTTCCCGGATGATATCGGGGTTCACGAGGACAAGGGTGAGGAGGGGGAACCAGCGGAACCGGGGGAGGAGAAGCTCGCCGGTGGCATAGAGGCCCACGGCGGCGAGGGCAAAGATCGTCGGGAGGGCGAGGTTGAAGACCACGGACGAGGGGACGCCGCTCACGATGCCGAGCACCCCCATCATCCAGTACCCGCCGTAGTAGTAGATGTTCATGGTCCCCCCGGCGTACCAGGGATCGGGGGGCGGGACCACGGGGCTTCGCATGATGGAGGCGATGAAGGCATGGTCCATGAACTTCTCGGCGCTGAGGATGGCCGGGTTCGCGAACCTGACCAGAAGCAGGGCGAGAAAGGCGAGGAGGAAGACGAGGTCCCACCGCAGGTCCGGTTTCAGGTCCGCCAGGTGATAACGGCCCCGGAACAGGGCCCAGGCGAGGAGCGCGAGGAACGGGAGAACGGCGAGGGCGATGGGGAGCCGAAGAAGGCCGAGGTACCAGGTGAGTGCCACGAAGGCGAGGATCCCTGCCGGGTAGGAGGAGGGGTAGGCGAACCTCCCGAAGCGGGGCCTGAGGATCGGGTAGAGGGACAGCTGGAGAAACTTGACGAGGACCAGCCAGCGTAGAACATACAGGAACTGGAGCTCAGCCTCCATGCGGTCCCTCCGCGGCTCCCTTCCCGTGGAAGGCGTCCCGGATGGCGTCCACGACCCAGTCCCCGAGGAGCCGTGTGGAGAGGATCCCGCCGACGGCGGTGATGATGTTCTTCACCAGGTGATCGGTGACGGCGATGAGGGTCGCCGAAGCCTGGTCGGTGGTCCCCGCGAGGACGAGGATGACCGCGACGGCCAGCTCGTAGGTCCCGATCCCTCCCGGGGTGACGGGGACGGCCTTCGCGAGGTTGCCCACCACGACGGCGAGGACCACCACGGCGAGGCCGATCTCCGCCTGGAACATCGCCGCCATGGAGAGGGTGGTCGCGATGTCCGTCGCCCAGATGACGAGGGAGAGGCCGGAGAGGCCGAGGGTGGAGCCGAGGGTGAGGGAGGCTTTCTTCATCTCCCGGATCAT
>DATGDI010000196.1:0-1958 GCA_035310965.1 Methanomicrobiales archaeon | reverse complement strand
ATCATGACCCCGCGGGTCGACATGTTCTGCCTGCCCGTGTCCACGAGCCCGCAGGCTCTGCGCAGGGAGATCATCGAGCAGGGCTACTCGCGGATCCCCCTGTACGGGACGGGCCCCGATGATATCGTCGGGATTCTCTATGCGCGCGACCTGCTGGGCCTGATGGCGGAGGGGAAGGCCCCGGCTTCGACGGAGCCGCTTCTGCGCAAGCCCTATTTCGTTCCGGAGGAACGCAGTGCCGACCAGGTGCTTCGGGATTTCCAGAAGCGAAACACGCACGTGGCCCTCGTCGTGGACGAGTACGGCGGGATCTCGGGCCTCGTGACCATGGAGGACATCCTGGAGGCCCTCTTCGGGGATATCTACGACGAACGGGACACCCGCGAGAGGCCCTTCCACCGGATCGACGAGCAAAACCTGATGGTCTCCGGGGCCATGTCCATCGATGACTTTAACAGCATCGCCGGGACATCCATTCCCTCGGAGGATTTCGGGACCGTCGGCGGGTTTGTCTTCCATCTCTTCGGCAGGCTGCCCGCGAGGGGTGACGGGATTTCCTACGAGGGACTGAGCTTCGTGGTTCGCAAGGTCAAGGGGACGCGGATCCTCAATGTCCGGGTGATGCTGGGGAAAGGGGAGGGCCATGAGTGATCTCTGGATCCTGATGCTCATTCCGCTCTGCATCGCTCTGGAGGGGATCTTCTCGGGGGGCGAGATTGCTTTTCTGGCATCGGATCCGAACATCATCCGGCCAAGGGAAAAGGATGGAATCCCGTCGGCACGACTCGCACTGCGCCTCCTGGATCGACCGGAGTGGTTTCTCGCGACGACGCTTACGGGAACCGTCCTCTGCGTCACCACCAGCACGGTCCTGGCCACATCCCTGCTCATCGGTCATTTCGGACCGGCCCGCGGCGAGTGGATCTCCGTGGCCATCATGGTGCCCATTGTCCTCATATTCGGTGAGATCCTTCCCAAGAGCATTTGCAGGCAGCACGCCGAGAAGTGGGCCATGACCATCGCCCCCTTCCTCTGGGTGGCCTCATGGGTTCTCTACCCCCTGGTGTTTTTGATCTCGAAGATCGCCCGCGGCGCCGTCTATGTCCTGGCAGGCGAACGGGGGAAGCTCTCCCTGCCCTACATCACCAAGGACGGTCTCAAGTATCTTCTGCTGGAGGAAGCGGCGGACACCGATGTCAAGCGCTCGGAGAAAGTCATGGTGGAGCGCATCTTTGATTTCTCCGAGGCGAGCGCGGGCCGGGTCATGGTGCCGATCTCCAATGTGGCGGCCCTCGAGGACGAGGCGAACTTTGGCGATGCCGCTCGACTCATCAACGAGACGGGCTTCTCCCGGCTGCCCGTCTACCGGGGCGATATCATCGACATCGTCGGCGTGGTCAATGCCTTCGATATCCTGAAGCAGCTGCCCGCCTCGGCCGCCCAGCCCGTCCGCACGGCCCTCCGGCAGCTCCTCTACGTGCCCGCCAGCAAGCCCGCCGACGATCTGCTGCTGGAGATGCAGAAGCGAGGCGAGCCGATGGCCGTGGTCGTCGACGAGTACGGCGGGGCCGTGGGCATCGTGACGATCGAGGACATCCTCGAGGAGATCGTGGGCGACATCCGCGACGAGTACGACAAGCGGGAGCGCGCCGTCCGCAAGCTGGGCCCGGGCCAGTACCTGGTCAGCGCCCACATCGGCATCGATCGGCTGCGGGAGATCGTCCCTGTCAGCATTCCGGAAGGACCCTATGAAACCCTGGCGGGATATCTTCTCCATCAGATGGGACGGATTCCGCGCCGGATGGAGCAGTTCCGCGCCGGCAACGTCAAGTTCGTGATCGAGGATGCCGACATGAAGTCGATCAAGCAGGTACAGATCATCCTGCCCGCCGAGACCTCCGCCGCGCAGAAAGAAGAGGGGCAGGCCGAACCGCAGCGGCCGGTGGTGGGTCTATGAC
>DATGDI010000195.1:0-4794 GCA_035310965.1 Methanomicrobiales archaeon | reverse complement strand
GTGATCCTCTCCATCCGGGATGTCAAGGTCACGGCCCGCGAAAGGGCGGGGGTGCTTGTGGGAGAGGTTTCCTCCGTCGAGGGTGGCATGCTGAAGAGCCGGAGGTTGTACGCCTCTGCGGGATCGTACGCCATTCTCGATTTCGGGGAGGCCTCCCCCACCCTGAGGAGAAGAGGAGGCGCCGGAAACTTCGTCGTCCTCGGGAACGAGAGGACGAAGGCAATCGCCCACCGGTGCATCCGGGAGGGCTGGAAGAACGGGAACCTTCGCGATGCGGCCGCCATCATCAGGCAATCCCTGGAGGAGGCAGCCCGGGCAAGCGCCTCGGTCAGCCGTGAATTCGTCTTCCTGGAAACGAGGGAGAAAGCCGATCTGGAGAGGTTGATGGAGCAGGACGGGTTTCGGGATCAACGGGCCTGAGATCTGAACCCGCGGAAAAGGAGGATTGCCTCTCGAGAAATATCAGAGGGTTTCTACGATGATATCGTATTCCTTGATGACGATCTTGTTGATGTTCGCGAACTGGTACACGTCGTTTCCCATAACGGAGCTCCAGGTCACCCCCGGGAAATTAACCGCATTCGTCAGGTAGGTCTTCCAGGCGAGAGCATAGCCGTCGGGCGTGATGGTCGCGGTGTTGGCCGGCGAATAGGTGATCCTTACATTGGTGGGGGAGCCGCCCCAGTCCGGGGACGTCATCCTGGACCCGGACAGCCGCATCCGCACGGTCCCGACGCCTGTCTGGGAGAGGAGCTGGCCTTCGGTGGTAGCCGAGCTCAGGTTCATGAAGGTAATGACAAGGGTCCTCTGGCTGGCCGAATTGTCCAAGTACCACCGGGGATCGGCGAGCATGAAGGATCCGGGGGTAGCGAGGGGCTTCTCGATGACCGCCCCGTTCTCCAGGGTGATGACGGTGTTATCCGCCGTTGAGATGTAGCGGAGTTCACCGAGGGGTGGGGGGTTGAAGGAGAAGCCGGAGTCCGTTTCGATCTTAAAGGTCTGGGGCGTGTATAAGGGGCCGTACAGGGACAGGGTTCCGCCGCCTACCCTGAGGGAGGTCTCCCGGTAATTCGCGAGTTTGTACGTCAGGGATTTGATATCGTTCTGGAGGACGATCATCGTCTGCTCCATGTTCCGCATGTTAGCCGAGCTCTGCTGCTGCATGAGGAGCGGGTACCCGTAGAGCGTGATGAGCCCGATGCCCGTGAGCACGAGGCTGAAGATGATCAGGTACCCGATGCTTTCCGATACTGCTTCTCCCTTCCCTTTCATAAGTAACCCTCCCTCTCAGACTCCCGAGGAATTGTAGGTGATGAGGTTCCAGCCCGAGCTCGTGGTGTTCCCGGTCACACCCTTCGTGGCGCCGATGCCGGCGATGTTGATGTCAGAATGGATATCCCCCCTTTCCACGACGATGGTCTGGGTTGTCCTGTCCTCTCCCGTCTCATTGGCCCGCACGAAGTAATCCTGCCCTGCCACATCCTTGGGGAGGATGAACCGGCTGGAGATGGTGCCGTGGTCCGGTGCGATGACATAGAGATCCACGATGCGGACACTCATCCCGTTCCCGATATCCGTGAAGGCGGAATACTTCAGGGTGTCCGCTGGCCCCTGCATGAAAACGGAGTTCACGGTGAAAAGGACGACCACCATGAGGAGGACGAGGATCCCGGTGATGGATATGTACTCCACGAGGTTCGTGATCCCGTCGGTTGGATCCCGTCTCCTAGCACTTGTTGGATGTCTCATAAGGCACACTCGCCGTCTCGTCGTACATGGTCACTCCGTTGTTGTAATGGATTTCCACCGATCTGATCTTCGTTTCCGTGCATGGACACGGTGTACATGTCGCAGGGGGCGGGGGTGAAATGGTATACCAGACAATGGCACTCTTCCGGTACAGGGACATCAGCTGGATCTCCTGGTTGAGGTTCTCCGTAGAGTTACCGTATCCGGGAGATGAGGGTGTCCTGTTGAACTTCTCGACCTCGAAGACGACATGCCTGATATCCTGGAGGTCGTTCTTCGGGAACTCGAGGACGCCCTCGGCCGTGGTCTGGCCCACCAGGGTGGACTGGCTGATGATGATGGCGAGGAAGAAGATCCCGAGGGAGACGAGGAACCCCATCATGATGATCCACTGCCCGTCACTCTTCAGGCCTTCCACATGACCACCTCCATGAGGACCACCTGAGGCTCGGGTCTCATGTCCGCCGGGACACTCCCCGACGGTTTAGAATTGGTACTGATCCAGTGGGTCACTCTGACCCCGGGTCCCGTTCCCGTGTACGCCTCGGGTTGGACAAAGTTGAGCAGCAGGTAACTCCCCAGGTTTCCCGTTCCCGTGTTGTTCATGTACCAGATGCTCGCATTGATCTCGAAGTCCGTGCATCCAACCGTGATGTCCCTGCCCACCGGCGTAGGTCCCGTCGCCCTGCAGAGGTAATCACCGATGAAACTGTTGTAGAAACTGGTGGAATCCGTGGTAGTCACCAGAAGTTCGAGGTCGGTCCGGTTGGACCTCAGGGAACTGGTGAGAATCCGCGGAGTGTCCATCACCCTGAGGATGTCACTTCCCACCTGTTCGAGCTGCATATCGGTGATGTGGGTATCACCCGGGGTATAGACGGAGGTGGACCCGAGGACGAGGTACGCAGTCAAAAGCATGATAAGACCGGCCGCGACTCCCTCCATGGTGTAGAGCTGGGCCCCGTCTTTCACCATACGCCCACCTCGAGCATGCCGGTGGAGAGGACCGGCTGGGTCACGTTCGTCCGGTTGTAGTCGTACAGGTAGGTACCCTTGAGGAGGGTGTGGGGGAGGGCGTAACCATCAGTGCCGTCCCTGAACTTGAAGACGATGTCCAGGGTGTTATCGGAGTTGATGGCCTCGGGCCGGAGAGGGCTTACATTCAATGCGATGGAATGGTAGACCTGCACTGGCGGATCGAAATCGTCGGCATGTACCCCCGCATTGATCCGGGATGTCCAGTCGACGTAACGATGGGAGGCCCATCCGTCGTCAACGCTCAGGTTTACCTGGAACAGGGAGGGGATCATCTTCCCGTAATAGGTGTTCCAGAACTGGACCTCGACGAGGGTCGCGGAGGTGGGCGCGATGCACCGGTCAGCCAGCTGGTTCGTGGGGCACCAGGCATCGGCAATGGAGGGGTCGAGGGCATCGCCGATGTCGTCCCACTGATCCGTGGAATTGGCGAGAGGGCTGCCAGTGTTAAGGGCCGAGTTGTTCAGGACGAATTGGAGGTTGTCGATCCGCACCCTGATGGGTTCGTTCTGAAGGTCGATGGTGAAGGGGGCATCGATGCTCTTGTTGTACAGGACAGAACCGTCGAGGCGTATGGTAAACTCCTGATGCGGGTCTGTTTCGAGGGGATTGTTATGAGTGACAAGATTCACGTCGGCCTCGTTCGCTGCATTGAACTCCGGGCGAAGGGCGAGATCGATGGTGGCATTGGAGTCCTGCTTGATGACCACGTACCGACGAATGTACCCGTAACCGGCCGGGTAGGGTTCCCCGAGCATCCGTACGAGGCCGTTCGGGTACTGGCCCGGATCCATGGGGGATATGCTCTGCAGGGTGACGTTGTACCCATAGGGGTAAGAAGAGAAGAGAAGCTTGTTCCGGTAATCGGCGTCTCTATAAAAGCTGGTGTTGAAGAACCTCTCAATCTTATCGATGGAGAGGATGTTCGGGGTGTCCCTCGTCAGGGCCAGGCCGAAGCGGGTGGGATTTGCCGTTTGCTGGTCCCTTGTCTGTTGATCCCAGGGAGGGTTCAGGGGGGCCACGATCATGTAACCCAGGTCCTTGGAGAGAAGGGGATCATTGTCCCACCTCGAGGGCTGGCCCGGGTCCTCCACCAGAACGACGCCGGTCCGGTAGGCGACCGCATTGTAATCGATGCCCGTGGTCCGCTGGAGGCCCACGAGGAGGCTCGGGACGAAGTTCGCCACCATGATGAGGGAGAGGATAAAGATGGTGAAGCCGACCAGGAAGTCCACCGGGAGCTGCCCCGAATTCTCCCTCATGGGGATGCGATCAACTCCCCGGTCCGTGCGTTGAAGGAGAAGGTCGTGCTCTCCGTGGCCGAATGGATGATGACCTGGTAAGTACCCGCGTCCAGGGTGAGATCAACCTCCCCTACCCTCAACCGGTTCATCTCGGCGATGATGGTGTTGAGGTTCCGGTTAAACAGTTTCTGGGGCGAAACGAGCTCCCCCATCTTCAGCTCCTCCCTGGGAAGGGTGGTAGGGAGATCGATCACACTCCATCCACCCTCGGTGTAGGAGAGGAGCGTGGTGTTCCCGTTCCCCGCCATGCCGAGGACCCAGGTTCTCCCGAGGCCTGCGGAATCGACGCCATATCCCCAGACCTTCGTGATCACCCTTCCGGTCATGTCGATGAGGCCTTCCTGCTGGGCTGCCGGGAGGAGCGCGATGGCGTCTTCGAGAGAGACCTTGGGGGCGTTCCGGGAGGTGATGTCCTGGATAGAGGTCTCCCCGGGCCTGACGGTCTGTGTGCTCTTCGGGCTCGGCTGGCCCTGCTGGCCGCCCTGCGGTGGCGGACCCAGGGAGATGCAGCCTGCCTGCAGGGAGAAGAAGACGAGGAGGAGGAGAAGGAGGGCCGCAATTTTCACCCGGGATCCCATGCCGTACACCCTTTATCATCACTAAGTTCAATATAAATCTTGGGTTTTTCGGATTCGAAGATCCTTGTCGGATCTTTTCCTGCATCACGAATTATGGTGATATTCAGATACATACCTTATGAAAATCT
>DATGDI010000194.1:0-3935 GCA_035310965.1 Methanomicrobiales archaeon | reverse complement strand
CAATATATGTGTTGTCATTTAGTGCGTGGAGGTTTCCGGAGGGAACCGACACCCCCGTGGAGGTTTCCGGAGGGAACCGACACCCCCGTGGAGGTTTCCGGAGGGAACCGATGCCTCATCATGGCCCTGTTTTCACCTGCTTCGCAAGCCCGATGGGCCGAAACCTATATTGTTCTCCCTCGATTATGGTAGCGTGAGGCTGGGACGGTATGCCGGATGTCAGTGACCAGGAACGGGGAAGAAGGGTCTTCCAGATCCAGAAGGAGAAGCACGCCGAGGAGGCCCTGGAGAAGGTCCGGAAGAAGCTGGGCGACGGCTGGAAGAGGTTCTCCCTCCAGGAGATCAGGACGCTCAGGTTCATCCTGGGGGAGGCGTGGGTCTTCACCGACCGGAAGGACTGGGAGATGTACTCCTTCGCACGGCTCTCCCTCGACGACCTCGATGCGATCCTCGCGATCGGGAAGGCAGTTGAAAAAAAGCTGAAGACCGAGCATGATGCATCGGAAGAGGTGGGGGCAATCCTCCAGCGGGTCCCCTGAGGGAATCCTGTCCCTTTTCAGGACTTCCCCACGGTACCGGAAACCTTTTGAAACATCATGGGAGAGAGAGGGTGAGGGTGGGTAATGCCAGAAGTGACAAGCGACGAACGGGGAAGGAGGGTATTCCAGATCCACAAGGAGAAGGCGGCGGAGGATGCCATCGGGAAGATTCGCAAGTCCCTGAGCATCGACTGGACGGTCTTTAATTCAACCGATGTCGAGGCCCTCAGGTACATCCTCGAGGAGACCTGGGTCTCGCTGGACCGGGACAGCTGGGAGAAGTGCGCCTTTTCACGGTTGAAAAGATCACAGGTCGACTCGATCATCCGGATCGGGAAGCAGGTGAAGAGAAGAGAGCTGAGGGAGGATCGCGGTATCGAGGAGGTCAGCCGGATATTATCGACGATGGCGTGACGGATGCTGCGGCGGCAACGGCCTCGGACGCCTTCTTCTTGCGCTCGATGATCTTCTTCACCTTTTTGAGCCGGAAGAGATCCTCCCGCTCCCGCTCATCGATGGTGTTCTCGATGTACTTTGCCTGGCTCTTCAGCTGGGGGATGAGAACCTGCTCCAGCGCATTCACCCTCCGGCGGGTCATCTGTATCTCCCCGCCGAGCCTTTTTAACGCCGTCTCCGTCTCCGCAAGACCGATAACGAGATCAAGCTCCCCCTCGAACTTCTCTGCCGCTTCGTCTATCCTTCCCGATACGCCGATGATGCTGTAGCCCCGTTCAAAGACGGACTTTGAGATCCGCTTCTTCTCGATGACCGGGACGGGGACACCCATGATGTTCTTCCCGGTGATATCGAGCGTGAGTCCCCTCTTTGTCGCAAATGACGCCGATTTTACCGTGACCGGATCGTCTGTCGCGAGCGCGATGAGGAGAGATTGCTGCGCCACGTCCGCCATCGCCTCGAGCTCAACCCGTGAACGGGAGACCGCCTGCATGATCCGGAAGAACTCCTGGATCAGCGCGTCCATCTTCTCGCGGAGGAGGTCCCGCCCCTGCTCGGCGAGCTTTATCTGGGCGTTCTTCCGGATCAGCTCCATCCGCGTCGGGTTTGCCTGCTCCATGACATCATCCCTTCGGGTGTTCGGGGTGGTATTTCTGGATATACTCCATCTTGATCTTCTTCAGCTCCTCATGGGGGAACATGGTGAAGAGGTCCCATGCGATGGAGAAGGTCTTCTCGATGGAACGGTTCTCGTCCTCCTGGGTGATGAACTTCTTCTCGCACTCGTCAGCATACTTGAGGTACTTCTTGTCCATCTCGGTGAGGGCCTCCTCCCCCACGATGGCCACGAGCCTGCGGAGGTCCCTTCCATAGGCATACAATGCATAGAGCTGGTCGGCGACGTTGCGGTGGTCCTCCCGGGTTTTCCCCGGCCCGATCCCCAGGTTCATCAGCCGGGAGAGGCAGGGGAGCACGTCGATGGGCGGGTCGGCCCCTCGCCTGAAGAGCTCCCGCGAGAGCACGATCTGGCCTTCGGTGATGTAGCCGGTGAGGTCCGGCACCGGGTGGGTGATATCGTCGTCGGGCATGGTCAGGATGGGGATCTGGGTGATGGAGCCTTTCTTTCCCTTGATCCTTCCTGCCCTTTCATAGATGGAGGCAAGGTCGGTGTACATGTAGCCGGGGTAGCCCCTGCGGCCCGGCACCTCTTCCCGGGCAGTGGAGATCTCCCGGAGGGCCTCGCAGTAGTTGATCATGTCGGTGAGGATGACGAGCACCTGCATGTTGTGGGTGAAGGCAAGGTACTCCGCGACAGTGAGAGCACACCGGGGCGTGGCGATCCGCTCGATGGTCGGGTCATCGGCAAGGTTCATGAAGAAGACGACGCGATCGAGTGCCCCCGTGCGCTCGAAGTCCCTCATGAAGAAGGATGCGTCCTTGTAGGTGATCCCCATCGCGACGAAGACCACGGCAAAGACCTCCTCCTCGCCGAGCACCCGGGCCTGCCGTGCGATCTGGGCCGCCAGCTTGTTCGCGGGAAGGCCGGCTCCCGAGAAGATGGGGAGCTTCTGGCCCCGCACCAGCGTGTTCAGGGCGTCAATGGCGGACATGCCGGTCTGGATGAAGTCCGCGGGCTTGTCCCGGGCGTACGGATTGATGGGCATCCCGTTGATGTCCAGGGAGGCCTCCGGAATGATATCCGGTCCCCCGTCCCTGGGCTTCCCCCTGCCATCGAAGATCCTGCCAAGCATATCGATGGAGACATCGATCCGGGCAGCTTCCCCGGTAAACCGTACCCGGGTGAGGTTGTTGTCGATCCCGCTCGTCCCTTCAAAGACCTGCACCACGGCGAGGTCGCGGGAGACATCGAGGACCTGCCCGGTCCTCACCTCGCCGGAGGGGAGGATGATCTTTGCGATCTCGCCGAAGGAGACCCCCTTGACGAACCGCACAAAGATGAGGGGCCCGGAGACGTAACTCACGGTCCTGCTCTCTTTGACGGCAAGGCTCTTCGGGATCATCGCTCCACCTCGAGGGTGGCGACCGCCTTCTCGATTCCGGGAATCAGCCCCTTGATCCGCTCGATCTCCGAGAGCTCCTTCATTCTCCCGATCTCGGCCTTCACCGGAAGTTTCAGGATCTTGGAGAGCGCTATCCCCTTGGCCATCGCCTCGGAAACGCGATCATAGAAGGCAAGGATCACCCGGAGCATCCAGTACTGCTTCTCCATGGGGCAGAAGGAGTCGATCTTGTCGTAGGCACTCTGCTGCAGGAAATCCTCGCGGATCATCCGGGTGACCTCGAGGATCGCCTTCTCGCTCTCGGGGAGCGCGTCGGGACCCACCAGCTGGACGATCTCCTGGAGTTCGACCTCCTTCTGCAGCAGGTACATCGTGCGGTCCCGAAGATCCTTCCAGTCCCCAAAGCCGCTCTCACCGTACCAGTCCCTGATACTCTCAAGGTACAGGGAGTAGCTCTTGATCCAGTTGACCGAAGGAAAGTGGCGGCGGTAGGCCAGGCTCGTATCCAGGGCCCAGAAGGTGCCTGCGATCCGGAGGGTGTTCTGGGTGATGGGCTCGGAGAAATCCCCCCCGGGGGGGGAGACTGCGCCGACGACCGTGATGGAGCCGTTCCTCCCCCCGCTGCCCAGGCATACCACCCTCCCCGCCCGTTCGTAGAAGGCCGCAAGCCGCGTGGCAAGATACGCCGGATACCCCTCCTCCCCTGGCATCTCCTCCAGGCGCCCTGATACCTCCCGCAGCGCCTCTCCCCATCGCGAGGTCGAGTCCGCCATCAGGGCCACATCATAGCCCATGTCCCGGTAGTACTCGGCAATGGTGATGCCGGTATAGATCGAGGCCTCCCGGGCAGCGACCGGCATGTTGCTCGTGTTCGCGATGAGGATGGTCCGCTCCATCAGGGGCTTCCCCGTCCTCGGGT
>DATGDI010000193.1:0-20344 GCA_035310965.1 Methanomicrobiales archaeon | reverse complement strand
GCAGAGGGAGCATGTCCTCGACCGGGCCTTTGACCGGGCCGTCGAGGCCAAGGTCGATCCTGTCTCGGTCCAGAAGATCTTCGGCATCCTCGTCGAGATGAGCGAGGAGCGGCAGCAGGAGTGCATGGGCGACGGGAACCTCCCGTGAAGAGCCCCTTATCGCAGGGACCTGCTGGGAGGCCGCCGCTGCGGCGGATCTAACGCAGGAGTATTCCGGAATGCGGCGATAAAGAAAATTGAAATTAAAAAAATGGGCGACGGTGTCGGGTTCACCTCCCCCCGGCCCCGCCTCCTCCGAAGCCTCCGCCGCCGCCGAATCCGCCACCGCCGTGGAACCCGCCTCCTCCCATACCTCCCCGGGAGGGGGGCGCGAACCCCCAGATCGGAGCAAATCCGAGGTAGAGAGCCGGCACGACGTACATCTCCGGGACCCGGATGTTCAGCTCCTTCATCGCCTTTGTCACGTTATCCCCGACGCCGAGAGCCGTCCCGTAGACCAGCCACTCGCCCCACATGGCGATATCCTGAGGGGCGTATTCCTTGATCCGGGCGAGGTCGGAGAGGAACTTCCGGAAGGCGTCCCACTGGAGCTTCTCCTGGTAGAAGTCCCCCTTCCACTGGCCGAAGAGGGTGGAGGGGAAGGCCCAGGCGATGGCCACCTGGATGACCGCGACGGAGCCGAGAACCGCGGCGGGAAGGAGGAGGGTCACCGCCTGGGAGCCGATCACGAGGATCAGGATGGAGAGCCCGGCAAGGATCGCCGAGCCGAGGAGGAGCGGGACGAGGTGGGGCCTCCCGTCGATGACGAACCGGTTCGCCACGGTGGGATCCACCTCGGTGGTGATCCCCCGGAGGGTGGCCTGGATCTTCATGGCCCGGAGCTCGGAGGACCGGTCCGCCCGGGCAGACTCGGTGAGCCCCTTCAGGGCGTCCGTGTCCACCACGCCCCCGTCCGCCAGGTTCCGGAGGAAGTTGAGGACCCTCTGTTCGTAGGGATCGGGGGAGGTCCCCTGGAGGACCCGGATGGTGACCCCCGCCTCTGCCGACTCCCCCTTGGGCTTGATCTCGAGGAACTTCTTCCGACCGAGATCGAGGACCGTGGCATAGAAGCCGTTCTCGTCAAAGGTGAGGGCCTCGTCCTTGAAGACCAGGTTCACCACCCAGGGCGGGAGGGTCCGGTCAGGGACGAAGGAGAGGTATTCGGGGACGGTGAACTCCTTCTCCCGGCCGTACCGGTTGTACACGATGTAGAGGAGGGCCGGCATGATGAGGACCAGGATCCCCGCGATGGCGAGGAGGAGGGCCCCGGCATAGTAGGGGAGGCTGTACCAGAAGAAGGCCGACTCCGCAAGGCCCTGCACATCAGAGACCGCGTCCGGGAAACCCTGCCAGTTCACCGTGTAGTCCCTGGATGCGACGATCTCGACCCCCACCACCTCGTTCGCTGCCGCGCTCCCGGAAATGGTTGTGGTCCCCCCGCTCTGCATCACCGCGAGGAAGGGCGGGTAGGGATACACCGATTCCACCCCTGCCGAGGGTATGGATACCTGGATGGCGTGGTAGGGGACATGCTGGTCGGCGAACCGCAGGTTCAGGTGGCTCCACCGGGGGTCGTACTCGATGGGGGGATGGATCCGGTAGGTAAAGTCCACGCTGTAGGTTCCCGCCGGGAAATAGGAGGGGGTATAGAAACCGATCTCGTTGTCCTGGACGAGGGACTGGATGGTGGACCTCTCCTCCGCGGTGGTAATCCCGTAGATGGTGACCTGTCCTCGGTAGTCACGGTAATACCCGGCGGTCCCCGCCGGGACCTTAATCCCGATGACCTCGACGGAGGGCTGGGGCAGGGCCGACCCCGCGAGGGGCACCTCCCAGGTGCGGAAGAGGAACCGGTACACCCCCGGGTCCTTCACGACATAGTCGTAGTGCTCGGAGAGCGTCCCGTCTGCAGAGACACTCGCGGTGTACCGGTCGATGACCAGGTTCCCCTCGAGGGCGCCGGGGAGGGCAAGGGAAAGGGCGAGGGCGATCACCCCGATGACAAGGGTGATGGCCATCAGGGTGGCGATCTGCCGGTTCTCGCTCATGGTATGCCTGTCTCGGACGCCCGCCTAGAACTCGATCTTCGGCGGCGTGCTGATGGCCTCCTCGAACTGGAGGTAGTCGAGCTTCAGGAGCCCGATGAGCCGGCCGATAAAGCTCGACGGGAGAACATCAAGCATGGTGTTGAACTGCTGGACGATGTTGTTGTAGGTGTACCGCTGCCTCGCGATCTCCTCCTCGACCCCCTTCACCGAGTCCATGAGAGAGGTGACCGTTGAGGAGGTCTTGAGGTCCGGGTAGGCCTCTGCGGTCGCGATGAGGGTCCCCAGGAGGGCGCGGGACTCCCTCTCGACGGTGTTCAGCTCGGAGGGGGTCCCCTTGAGCACGCTCGCCCGCATCTCGGTGATCTTCGTGAGGGTCTCCTTCTCGAACTTGGCATAGCTCTTCACGGCCCCGAGGAGCTGCTCGATCATGTCGAGCCTTTTTTTCATGGCCACCCGGATCTGCCCGAGGGTCGCATCGGCGGCGTTCCTGTACTTGTAGAACTGGTTGTAGATGCCCACGAACCAGAAGATAAGGGCAAGGATGACGATGACGACGATGACGAGGATGATGATCGAAAAGATATCCAAGAATGTATCACCCCACGTGAGTATTTGCTTTCTTTATAAAAGGTAGTATCCCACGGGCGAAACGGGATGGGGAAGGGATCCCCTTACCGGGAGATCATCGTCCCGACGCCGGCATCGGTGAAGAGCTCGAGGAGGAGGTTGTGCCCCTGGTTCCCGTTGATGATGTGGGCCTGCCCGACCCCCCGTTTCACGGACTGGAGTGAGGAGGTGATCTTCGGGATCATTCCGCCGCTCACGGTCCCGTCCGCGATGAGCTTCTCGAGCTCCTGCGTGGTGAGCCGGCGGAAGACCTGGGTCCTTCCCGAATCCATCACCCCGTCTACGTCGGTGAGATTGACCAGCTTGAAGGCCCCGAGGGCGACCGCGATCTCACCGGCCGCCGTGTCGGCGTTGATGTTCAGGCTCGTCCCCTCCCGGTCGATGGCGATGGGGGCGATGACCGGGATGTAGCCCCTGTCGAGGAGGGTGTTGAGGAGGGTGGGGTCCACCTCCTCGATCTCGCCCACGAACCCGAGGTCCACCTTCTTCACCCGGTTCCCCTCTTTCACCTTCTGGGGATCCATCTTCCGGGCGATCATGAGGTTCCCGTCGTTCCCGGAAAGCCCCACCCCCCTCGCCCCGCCCTTCGCGATGAGGGAGACGATCCCGTCATTGATCTTCCCCACGAGGACCATCTGGGCGATCTCCAGGGTCTCGGCATCGGTGACCCGGAGCCCTCCGACAAACTTCGGCTCCTTGCCCATGGCCTGCATCTTCTCGGTAATCTCGGGTCCCCCGCCGTGGACGATGACCACCTTCATGCCCACGTACTGGAGGAGGACCGCGTCCCGGATGGCCATCTCGAGGATCTCCTGGTCCACCATGGCATGCCCGCCGAGCTTGATCACGATGGTCTTCCCGTGGAAGCGCTGGATGTAGGGGAGCGCCTCCATGAGCACCTCTTCCCGTTTCACGTCGTGTACCTCCCGTTGATCTCCACGTACTTCTCGGTGAGGTCACAGCCCCAGGCCGTGGCCTCCCGGTTGCCCTCTCCGAGGTCGAGCTCGAACCTGACCTCCTTTCCCTTCATCGCCTGCTTCGCCCTCGCGAGGTCGACGACGATCCTCCCTCCTTGGACGAGGGGGGTCCGCCCCTCCCCTTCGCCGATGGTGAGGGAGACCCGGTCCGGGTCGAACTCCACCCCCGCCCGGCCCGCGGCAGCGAGGACCCGGCCCCAGTTGGGATCCTCGCCGTACACCGCGGTCTTGAGGAGCGGGGACCCGACCACGGTCCTCGCCACCAGGGAGGCCCCCTTCTCGGTCCGGGCTCCCCTGACCACGATCTCGATGAGCTTCGTGGCCCCCTCACCGTCCCGGGCGATCTGGATGGCCAGGGAGCGGCAGCACTCCTCGAGGGCCTTCCCGAGTGCGGCCGGCCTGACCTTCCCGGCCTCCCCCGTGGCGGTGAGGAAGGCGATGTCGTTCGTGGAGGTGTCCCCGTCGACCACCACCTGGTTGAAGGAACGGCGGGTGGCCGTCCGGAGGGCCCCCCGGAGCGACCCCGCAGGGACCTCCGCGTCGGTGTAGAGGAGGGCGATCATCGTGCCCATGTTCGGGGCGATCATCCCGCTCCCCTTGCAGATCCCCCCGACCGAGAAGCCGTCCCCGGGGATGAGGGCGTGCTTCTCGACGAGGTCCGTGGTCATGATGGCCCGGGCGGCCTCCACCTCGGCAGCGGGGTCCCTCCTCATTCGGGGCGAGACCTCCCCCGCCTGCCTCCGGATCAGGTCCAGATCCAGGTAGCGCCCGATGATTCCCGTCGATGCGACCCCGACCCGCTCCGGGTCGGTTCTGAAGCTCCCCGCCCCGATCTCGGCCAAGAGCGCCGCGTCCCGAAGGCCCCTCTCGCCGGTGAAGGCGTTCGCGCAGCCGCTGTTCACGATGATCCCGTCGAGCTCCCCGCGGGCGATCCGCTCCTGCATGAGGATCAGGGGTGCCGCCTTCACCAGGTTGCTCGTGAAGACCGCCGCGGCCGTCCCGCTCGCCGCCACGAGAGCGAGACCGTACCGGCCCTCCTTCATCCCGGCGGCGGTGACGCCCTCAACGCCGCAGATGCTCTTCACGGGGCCTCCTCCCCGCTCTTCGTGCCCCCGTAGGACTCCCCGAGGCCCCTCACGATGTCGGCCCTTGCGAGGATCCCGACGAGCTTCCTTCCCCTGACCACCGGGAGCCGGCCGATCCGCTTCTTCACCATGAGGGCGGCCGCGGCGTCCATGTCCTCCCTCTCACCGATGGTGATGGCAGGGGAGGACATGACCGAGCGCACCGGCTGGTCACCGATATGGGAAAGGGCCTTCTGCGTGTGCGCCCAGTTGATGGCCTCCCGGATCGGGACCTCGATGATCTCGAGGGGGGAGGGGAGCCAGAGATCCCCGGATACCCCGGGTGTCTTCAGGAGCCGCAGGATGTCCGATTCGGTGATCATCCCCGCGAGCCTCTCGCCGTCCATGACCGGGAGCCCCCCGATCCTGTTCTTCCGGAGGAGCCCCGCCGCCTCCCGGAGCGTCGCATCGGCCGATACCACGACGGGGTCCGGGGTCATCACGTCCCTGACCTTCATGATCCCTCCTAGGGCAGGACCCCGGCCCCCCTGAGGCCGTCCTGCTCTGAGAACCCGCACATGAGGTTCATGTTCTGGATCGCCTGGCCGCTCGCACCCTTCACCAGGTTGTCGATGGCCGAGACCGCGACCACCCGCTCCCCCTCGCTCTCCACGGCGATGTCGCAGAAGTTCGTCCCCCGCACGGCCGCGAGGATGGGCTGCTGGAGCCGTACGAAGAACTCCTTCTCATAGAACTTCCGGTACATCGCCTCCACCTCCTTCTGCTCCATCGGCTCGGAGAGGAGGATGTGGGCGGTGGTCAGGATCCCCCGGTTGACGGGCACGAGGTGGGGGGTGAAGTACACCCCTCCCTTCGTCCCGAGCCGGGCCATCTCCTGCTTCATCTCGGCGAGGTGCCGGTGCCGGGTCCACTTGTAGGGGTTGATGTTGTCCGCGACCGTCGGGTAGTGGGTGACCGCCGAGGGGGAGTTCCCCGCGCCGGAGACCCCGGTCTTTGAGTCGAAGACCACGGCCTTCGCCATCTTCGCGAGGGGTGCGGCGGCGAGGGTCGCCCCGGTCGGGAAGCACCCGGGGTTCGAGACGAAGGAAACCCCCTTCACCTCATCCCGGTGGAGCTCGGTGAGGCCGTAGGGGGCGGGGAAGTAATCGGTGTGGGGGACCCCGTAGGTCTCCTCGTACACCTCCTTCGGGAGCCGGTAGTCGGCCGAGAGGTCCACGACCTTCATCCCCCGGTCGAGGAGCCCCCGGACGTACCCCATCGCGGCGGTGTGGGGTACCGCGAGGAGGGCGACGTCGGCATCCATCCGGTCCACGGGAGGGTTCTCGAAGACGAGGTCGGTGAGGCCCTTCAGGTTGGGGTGGACCGAGTCGACCCGCTTCCCGACGAGCTTCCGGGAGGTGGCGATGGTCACCTCGGCGGAGGAGTGGGAGAGGAGGAGCCGGATCAGGTCGCCCCCGGTATAGCCCGAGGCGCCGATAATCGCGATTTGGGAGTGGTTCATCGGAACCCGACCTTGAGCGACGAAGTCGCGATTTGGGAGCGGTTCATCGGAACCCGACCTTGAGCGACGAAGTCGTGAATTTCATGGGAAAAGATATTCGGCGGGGGGAATTTAAGGGTTATTCCCGGGCCTCAGGGTATCCGGGGGATGTCCGACGACACCTCGAGGAGGCGGGCGGCGAGGGTCTCGATCCGGGCACGGTCCTCCAGCCCCTCGATGAGCTGCCGCGGGAGGACGTTCATCCCGTACTTCGCCCCCAGGTACGCGCCGCAGATGAGGCCGATGGTCGAGGTGTTCCCCCCGACATGGCCGACCAGGGAGAGGAGCTCGGCCGCGTTCGAGCACCTCGCCATGAGGAAGAAGGCGAGGGGGAGGGTCTGGTAGACCGAGAGGTCGTTCCCGATGAGCCGGATGGCGTGCTCGAGGCCGATCCCCTCCCTCTCGAGGTACAGGGCGTGCCGGATCTTCTCGCCGAGCAGGACATCCTCCCGGCTCACCTCCCCCCAGGCGATGTCGAGGTCATCCGGGGATCCCGCCAGGGTGTGGTGGATGAGGAGCGCAATGCCGGTGCACCCTGCGATGGCGGCCGGGTTCGTGTGGGTGATGCTCGTCACCCGTGCCACTGTTTCCCGGATCTCCACCGGGTCCCGGTATGCGAGGGCAAAGGGGATCCCCGCCGGGATGCACCCCGCGGTGGTGGAGTTCACCCCGCTCCTGTCCGAAGCCGTCCCCTCCATCAGGTGGAGGCAGGCCGCGACGACCGAGCCGTCGGGGAACCGGAGATCACCCGACCGGTACCGTTCGGCGAGCCGCTCGGCGTACTTCTCCGGGGTGAAGGCCCGGTCGGCGAGGAGCCCGGCCGAGAGGAGGAGGAGCTGGGTGTCATCGGTGAACTGGCCCGGTGCCAGGGCCTCGTTCGGGTGTCCCCGGTAGGCACGCCGGTAGGAGCACTCCGCCCGCCAGAGGTCCGCCGGGGTCCCCTCCCCGGGCATGCCCATGGCGTCCCCGATGGCAGCCCCGAGGAGGCAGCCCGCGTACCGGAGGAGCATTGAAAGAGTCTTATCAGGGAAGGGAATTAACCCTTTGTCCGAAAAAGGGAGGGGAGGCGAAGGGGGGGAGGGGATCCCGGGTCCCCCAGGGAGCCGGGAGCATCCAGGGGGGAGAGGGGCCCCTCTGGAGAGACCTACCCGACTTTGGGCAGGTGGGCCAGGGACTCCTTGATCTTGCTGTCGGGGTACTCGAAGTCCGAGAGCTTCCCCTCGAAGTACTCGTCGTACGCTCCCAGGTCCAGGTTGCCGTGGCCGGAGAGGTTGAAGAGGATGACCTTCTCCTCGGCGTTCTCCCTGCACCTGAGGGCCTCGTCGATGACCGTCTTTACCGCATGGGCCGTCTCCGGGGCGATGATGATCCCCTCGGTCCGGGCGAAGGTGACCGCGGCCTGGAAGACCTCGGTCTGGTGCACGGCCACCGCCCTCATCACCTTGTCATGGACGAGCCGGGAGATGAGGGGCGAGTCGCCGTGGTAGCGGAGCCCCCCGGCATGGATGGCGGGCGGGACGAAGTCGTGGCCCAGGGTGTACATCTTGGCGATAGGCCCGATCCCCACGGTGTCCCCGTAGTCGTAGGCATAGACCCCCTTCGTGAGGGTGGGGCACGCGGCCGGCTCCACCGCGATGGCCTCGAGGTCCTTCCTTTTCCCCCTGAGCTTCTCGCCGAGGAACGGGAAGGAGATCCCCGCCATGTTGGAGCCGCCTCCGACGCAGCCGATGATCATGTCCGGCTCGTCCCCGGCCATCTTGAGCTGCTCCATGGCTTCCTGACCGATGATGGTCTGGTGCATGCAGACATGGTTCAGGACCGAGCCCAGGGAGTAGTTGGTGTCCTTGTGGGTAGCCGCGTCCTCCACCGCCTCGGAAATGGCGATGCCGAGGGAGCCCGGCGTCTTCGGGTCCTTCGCAAGCATCGCCTTCCCCGACTGGGTCCGGTCGGACGGGCTCGGGATGCACTCCGCACCCCATGCCTGCATCATGGACTTCCGGTAGGGCTTCTCGTAGAAGCTGGAGCGGACCATGTACACGGTGCACTTCATGCCAAAGAGGGCCGTCGCGAAGGCGAGGGCAGATCCCCACTGCCCGGCCCCGGTCTCCGTCGAGATCCGCTGGATCCCCTCCTTCATGTTGTAGTACGCCTGGGGAATCGCCGTGTTGGGCTTGTGGCTTCCCGGCGGGGAGACCCCCTCGTACTTGAAGTAGATCTTCGCCGGGGTCTTCAGGTGCGCCTCGAGCCGGTGGGCCCGGTAGAGGGGGCTGGGCCGGTAGAGCCGGTAGATCTCCCGGACCTCCTCCGGGATGTCGATGTACCGGTCCTGCGAGACCTCCTGCCCGATGAGGGCCATGGGGAAGATCTGGTGGAGCTCCTCGGGCGTGGCCAGCTTCATCGTCTGCGAGCTGTAGTAGGGATCCATGGGCGACGGCAGGTCTGCCTGGATGTTGTACCACCGCTTCGGGATCTGGTCCTCGTCAAGCTGGAACTTGGACTGCATACCCCTCAGGTTGTTCACGGGTTGATATATACATTGTGGTATTATTTTGTCATAAAATGTATAAAAAAGAGCATTTTAAAAATGGCGCACACTCCTGCCTGACCTGGTACAAGCGACGAATAATTCTCTCTTCCTGATTCCGGATTCCGGTTCCCGTACTTTTCCGGGAGGAATTCCTTCGAAGAGAGGACCCGGATTCAGTTCCTAGACGCTACGAAGATGGCAAATTTCCCGCCTTCCCTCATATGGAAATAGAGGAACCTTCCGTCAAGGCTGATGCAGGGCGCCTCCACCGCCTCCCCCCGTATAGCCAGCTCCTGGGGAGCCCCAAAGGGCTCGGTGAGAGAATCCCTCCTGGAAACGAGGAGCCGGGTTGTCGTCCCCGCCGCCCGGGTGAAGAAGAGCTCCAGTCCATCGGCTGAGAGGGACGGGGCATAGTTCAGGTCACCGGTGTTCACCTCGCGGAACAGGATGCCGTTGTTCGGGTCGGTGGCAAAGGTGCCGTTCACTTGGCGGGCGGCGCCGATGAATGCGGCGTCTGGCATCGCCCCCCCGGTGAAATGGGCATCCACATACAGGAGAACCTCTCCTCCCCGATGAATCTCCGCGTCCATGACGATCCAGCCCGGCTGGCGGAGGTAGAAGTCCCCCTGCACAGGTCTGACGCCGGTGATGGCCCCGTCGCGGAAGCTGCCCACAAAGAGGTTCTCGTCTGCCGCTGGATAGTCCCTGGTGGATACGAAGTAGAACCGGTTCGCCGCATCCATACTCGCCACGGCGTCCAGGTGGGGTGGCGGGCCATTTGCACCACCCACCTTCCCGACGAGCTGGAAGGTGGCATCGCCGGACCGGCGGGCAAGGTAGAGGCTCGTGTCCTTCCCGTCATTGAGGCTGTTAAAAAAGAGGATCTGCCCGTCCTGCGAGATGAAAGGCTCCATCGCGTCTTCGGCATATCCAAGGATCACCACCCTCCGGAATTTTTGGAATTCTGTTGCCAGCGGCAGGCCTCCACCTCCCCCGGTCTGAGCAGTGCAGAAGGGGATCAGAGAGAGGACGAGGAGAAGGAGAACGCACCCGATCCCCGCCTCCCGAAGGCCACGGGTGCAGTTGGTACCGGATGGGCATGGGCACTCCCTGGGTGGATTTTTCAGAGAGGAGGGTGTGCCCATACCCTTTACCCGGCCCGGGGCGCCCCGGCGGGGCTCATCATCGCGGCCTTCCAGGCCGGGTAAATCCCCGCGAGAAGGGAGACACTGATGCCAAAGCCCATCCCGGTGAGGATGGGGACGATGGTGGCCGGGACGAGGAGGAACTTCGTGGTCTGGAGCATTCCGCCCGAGGCCAGGTATCCTCCCGCGAGGGAGAGGATCCCCCCGGCGGCGCTTCCCGCGAGCCCCAGGATCAGGGCCTCGGAGAGGAAGATCCGCATCACCTCGCTCCTCGTCGCCCCGAGGGAGCGGATCATCCCGATCTCCCCCGCCCGCTCGGTCACCGACATGAGCATCACGGAGAGGAGGGAGACTCCCGCCACGGCGAGGGAGATGCCCCCCGCTGTCATGATGGCGGCCGAGACCCGGTTGAAGCTATCGACGATGGTGGTGAGGACCCTCCGGGTGTCGAGGATGTTCACCACCGGGTCCCTCAGGTTGAGCTGTTCATCGACCGCCGCCTTCACCGCGTCAATGTCATCCGGGTTCTTCACCCTGATGATGACCAGGTCGTAATCATGGACCCCGTACCGGGCAGCGAACCAGGTGTCGGGGACGATCAGGGCATCATCCGGGCTGAGGTCAAACCCGATTCCCCGCTCCTTGAGGATCCCCGTCACCCTCACCCGTTCTTCCCCGGCCCCGATACCGATGGTATCTCCCACCGAGAGCCCGGTCGCGTCGGCAAGTCCCTTTCCTGCCATGACCCCGGAGCCGTACCTGAGGTAATTGCCGCTCGCCTTCTCGAGGAGAACGGGGACATCCGCGGGGGCCATGGCATAGACGGCCACCGATTCAGCCCCGGATCCCACCGTGATGCGCTCGGCGCCGGTGCGGATGGGAATGACGGGGTTCGATGCCGCGGCCCGGCGAATCTCCCCGACCTGGTGCTCCGTGATCATCAGGCCGGATCCTTCTCCCCCGGCGCTCCCCGGCGAGGCGCTCACGTGGGGGGTGATGACGATGGTGTCGCCCGCGTACCTCATGGAATCGGAAACGGAGAGGGCGAGCCCGTTCCCGAGCATTCCCAGGGTCGAGATGGCGGCGACCCCGATAATGATCCCCACGATGGCGAAGAGGGACCGGACCCAGTGCTCGCGGATGTCCCTCGCAGCGGTGGCAAAGGGACCGGGGCGGGCCCCGGTCACGGCCTCCTTCAACCCCGTCTCCAGAAGTAGATGAAAACGGCCGCGACGAGGACGACAAACATCCAGATGAGCAGGTTCGTGAACCGGGACGGCTCGCTGGCCTGGTCGGAGAGGGCCTGGCTGCTGATCTCCACGTTCGAGGTCGCGGTGATGACGTTCCCGGCCGGATCCTTGTACGTGACGAGGAGCGGGACCTCGGTGATGTCCGCCTTGGACCGGAAGGTCACCTCGAAGGAGGAGATGTCATCCGGTTCCAGGGACCCGACGACGAAGACCTTGTAGGGATCGGCGGGGGTCACCGTTCCCTGGGTGGTGATGGTCACCGAGCGGGCCGTCTCGAGCCCGACGTTCGTCACATCCCCCGAGACGTGGATCGCCCCCTGCTCCGCGGTCACGTGGATGTTCGTGAGGACGGGCTCTGCCGCGAGCCTGTTCTCGACAGTAGAGAGGGGCAGGGTCAGGGTGGTGGTCTGGGGGTTGATCCCGTTCTTGTAGTTCGCCCTGAACCGGATGAAGGTCTGGCGGAGGGGTGTCACGTTGAAGGTGACGACGGATGAGGCGTCGGCCCCCAGGGTCCCGAGGAAGACCCCCGAGGGGGTCACGAGGAAGCCGTCCCCCTCCGGGGTGATGGTCACCGCGTTCACGGCATCCGGCCTCGGGTTACCGACCATGATCCGGTACTCACCCCTCACTCCCTGGATGGTGGTGTCCGGCATGTCCAGGATGGAGAGCTTCAGGGTCGAGGATTCGATCTCGACCGGGATATTGAAGGAATACTGTCCCCCCTCCCGGAAATCGAGGATAAACTTGAGGTAGTACACGCCGTCCGGCCCCACGGCCTGTACCTTGTACACGTACGTCATACCGCTCCCCGGTGCGATCCCTCCCTGGGTCTGATCGGGGGACTGGATCACCGTGACCTCGCCGCCCGAGAGGCGTGCGGAGTTGATGTACGAGGCATCCGTCCCCGAGTTCACCACGTGAATGGTGACGATGCCGGTGTCGCCCTTCATGAGGGCCGGGGGGTCCAGGGTGTACGAGGAGACCCCCACCTGCGGGCCGCTGTCGAGAGCCGAGGCGGGGACGGCGAGGAGGAGGATGAGCGCCACCGAAAGAAGGAGGGTGCTCTCGTTCATGCGGTACACCCGGTTTCGCCGAGGATCACGAGGATGATCGGGGCACAGAAGAGATATCGGACTCCCATGATGGTCAACAGGAGTTTTGGCCCTCTCTCCTTTTACGTCTTTTGGAGATCGGGAGGTGGTGGGAGCGGGGTTCGGCCGCTTCCCCGCACGGTTCTCCCGGGGCCGAACTCCTCCCGGATCCATTCCCCTATCCTGTCCCGGACATCCCGGTGGGCCGCCAGAACCTCCTCCTCGCTCACGGCGAAGGCCGCGGGGTCGGGGAACACCCGGTGGAGATACCGCCCTGCATCGGGAAGGAGGGCATCCCGGACGCAGGAGGCATCGTCGCAGAGAGTTACCACGAGATCCAGGTGCTCACCGGAGAACTCGTCCAGGGATTTGGACCGGTGGGAGGAGATGTCGATCCCTGCCTCTCCCATCACCCGGATGGCGATAGAGCTGACGACGGAAGGCCGGAGTCCCGCACTCGCGGCCTCGTAGAGATCCCCGTACAGGGCCCTGAGAAAACCCTCGGCCATCTGGGACCGGGCCGCATTCCGGCCGCAGACAAAGAGAACCTTCCTCCTATCCGCCATCGCATGGCTCCTCTCTCAGGACCGGAGGATGGCGTGTTCCTCCTCGGTCAGGCCGGGGCTCACCGAGACGGGCATCTGGTAGTCATCCCAGCCGACAAGGGAGAGCCGGAGCTCGTAGGATCCCGGCGTGAGGTTCTGGATGAGCCGGGGGGTGATCCCGTACCCCCTCCCGTTCAGGTAGATGGTCGCCCCCGACGGGAACGACGTCACGTAGAGCGATCCCGGCAGCAGGGGGGTCGTGGGCAGGGTCAGAATGGCCGTGGTCGGTACCGGAGTCGCAGGGAAGGCTGTCGGGGTCACCTGGGTCAGGGTGGGGAGGGGCGGATAGGTGGCCGAAAAGATCATCTTCTGGCCGGCACTCACGGTAACAAGCTCGACCTTCTCGGCATAGCCAGTGGACCGGAGCTGCAGGAGGTGGGAGCCCGCCGGGAGGTTGGTGAGGAGGAGGGGGGTCACCCCCTGGAAATTCCCGTCGAGGATGACCTGCACCTCCCGGTCGGCCGGCGTGGAGGTGATCTCCAGGGATCCCGTCTGCGGTCCCTCCTTCGTGCACCCCGCGGAGAGGGAGAGGAGCAGGGCAAGAAGGATCACGGCGAGGGGGATCCTCTGCATGGTACAAAATCCGGAGGCAGAGCGTTTAAAGGTATGGATACCGTCCACGCCCGAACCTGGTGTCCCGGAGGCGGAAACCTGATCCGGGAAGCGAGGGAATTCCGCCTCGGAAATTTCCATCCGGAATTTCAACGGGATCAAGAACCGCCTTCGGGATTTTCGATGGTTTCGAAAATGCCGGCGCATTTTCTCATCGCAACGAAAATATTCGTAATCTACAGAAATTCTTTATTTCCCGCCGGCTTACCCTCATCCATGGTAAAACTTTCGCACATCGCCGCGGCCATCATCCTCGCCGCGGCCATCATCGCCGCCGGATGCACGACCCTCGGCCAGACCTCATCCCCGACCATGGAATCGGTCTCGAAAAGCCAGGGCGGCCTCACCTACGGCGGAGTGGTCCCCGCACCCACCGTAGCACCGGCCTCGAGACTGGCCACCGACCAGGCTGCCGGCGGGACCGGCACTGACCAGGGATTCCAGACGAAGATCATCAAGACCGGCCAGGTCACCATCGAGGTCGCCCAGGTCCCGGCAGCCATTGACCAGATCCGGAACCTTGCCCAGTCCAACGGGGGATACCTCTCCACCTCCAGTGTCTACACCTCCCAGAACGACCGGAAGACCGGGTATGCGGTGATCCGGATCCCCGCCGACCGGTTCGACACGGTGATGCAGGCGCTCGCACCCCTGGGTAAGATCCTCTCCAGCTCGGAGCAGCGGTCTGATGTGACCGAGCAGTACGTGGATCTCACCATCCAGAATGAGTCCTACCATACCCAGCTCGACAACTACTACCGCCTCATGGCGAAGGCCACCGACGTTGAGGACATCATCAAGATCCAGGCCCAGATCGACCAGATCACGCTCTCCATCAACCAGGTCGAGGGACGGCTCCGGTACCTGAGCAGCCAGATCGACCTCTCCACCATTACCGTGAACCTCCAGGAGCCCGAGCCCGTGGGCGGCGAGACCGGGTTCAATATCATCACCGCCATCAACGAGGGGATTGCGGGCTTCTTCGGAATGATCGGGGCTATCATCGTCCTCGTCTTCTCCCTTCTCCCCCTGATCATCCTCGTGATCATCGCGTACGCGGTGTACCGGTACTACAAGAAGCGGAAGGGCGGCAGCGCCACCCCGGCGGCAGCAGCCCCCGCGGGAACGAAGGCGTGAGTCTCCTCATCCATTCTTTTTTTCCGGCTGAACACCGCTCGCGGCGAGCATCAGGTATTCCCTGAGAAGAGCCTTCCGGTACTCCGCCTCCTTCAGGCTCGGGATAAAGTTGAACCTCCTCACCCGTTTCACGATCTCGTCGGTGATCTTTTCCTCGTCATCGAGGCCGAGGGCCATCACGTCGAGGAGGATCCAGTCGATCCGGTCGATACCGGTCTCTTTCCCGTCGATAAGGATCTTCTTGATCTTGACCTGGTCGGGCGGGATGCCTCCGCAGATGGTGCAATAGTACCCGTCCTTCCCGTCCCCTGGCATCGATCAATCCTGGGGAGGCCCGGACAATATACCGAGCTGCTGCATGAGGCCCATGAGGTTCGCCTCGCCCCAGAGCTCTACTATCTTGCCATCGCGAAGACGGAAGATCTCGATACCGGTCATCTCGATCCCCTTCCCAGTCGGGGAAATCCCCATAAACTCCCCTTTGTGCACTCCGCGGGCGGTGAACCGGCAGGTGACTTTGTCGCCCTCGGCCATTATGTCATGGACGGTCACGCTAAGGCCGTGAAAGGCCGCCCGGCAGGTGGTGATGACCGTGTTCATCGCCTCGATGCCCGGGCCCGGGGTCGGCAGGGGGGTGTGCAGTGAAAACTCCGGGGCAAGGAGCGCATCGGCCGCCTCAAGGTCTCCTTTCGATGGGCCCACCTCGAAGAACCTGCGAACCACCTGCATGTTCTCCCGTTCCTCAGATATCGGTGTCATACCGGATCCGTGGACGGATACCTATATAATGTTGTTGTCTCTTATAGAGTAACAAATGGATTTGATCGCGAACCTGATGCAGCTCGGGCTGAAGGAGTACGAGGCGAGGATCTACGTCGCCCTCGCGGGCCTCGGGGAGGCGAACGTCCGGAAACTCCACGAGGCGAGCGGGGTTCCCCGCCCCCGGGTCTACGACATCCTCGCGGCCCTCGCGACCCGGGGATTTATCGACGTAAGGCAGGGGAGCCCGCTCACCTACACCGCCGTCCGGCCGGAGCGGGTGATCTCGTCCCTGAAAAAGGAACTCGACGACGCCGCGGAGGAGAGCAGGAAGGCCCTCGCGGCCCTTTCCGTCGATGCCCGCACACACTATTCTCCCATCTGGTACCTGCAGAGCGACCGGACCATTCAGCGGTACCTGGAGATGCTCGTCGACGGGGTGTCTGAGGAGCTCGTCATCCTCTGTTTCAACCGCGAGACCCTGAGGAGATTCCAGGCACCCGTCGCCCGGATTGCCGGATCCCGCACCGTGAAAATCCTCTTCCCGAAAGGATTCGCCGACGATTCCGGCCCCGCAGACGGTATCGGGTACTACGAGGCCGGAAAACTCAGGAACCTCTTCGGGATGAACATCTTTGAAAAGGTCTTCTCGGTTCCCATCAGCCGGGAGGGGTCGGTCTTCAGGCTCGAGTGCATCCTCCTCGCCGACGACCGGGAGTCCATGCTCATCTACACCCTGGACGGAAACCGGATGGCCGTTACCATCACCCTCCCTTTTATCACCGCCGTGCAGCACCAGCTCTTCAGGCAGCTGATCGCGAGGGCCCGGGAGGTGCGGCCGGGGAGGCGTCCCGCGGCCCCCCTCCGGAAAGGTAAAAGAGGGCCGGAGCGGAGCCGGATGGCAGTGGAGGTCGGATAGATGACGGTAAGCATTGCTGGAGCCACCCTCCAGCGCGACGGAAAAACGTATGCGGTGAGTACAAGGACGCCCGGGGGGCTCATCACCCCTGACCACCTCGAACGGGTGGCCGCGATCGCCCGGAAGTACGGCATTCCCCTCATGAAGATCACGTCGGGACAGCGGATCGCCCTCGTCGGGGTGCAGGAATCGCAGCTCGAAGGGCTCTTCAGGGATCTCGATGCAGATGCCGACCGGACGGGAGGCCCCTGTCTCCACTTCGTCCAGGCCTGCCTGGGAACCGAGAGCTGCCGGTTCGGGAACCAGGACTCCTTCGGCCTCGCCCGGGCCGTCGAGGCCCGGTTCAGGGAGAAGGTCTACCCGGCGAAGCTGAAGATCGGGGTGTCCGGCTGTCCCCGTTCCTGCGGAGAGAGCCATACCCGGGACGTCGGGATCCTGGGGTCGGCCGGAGGATGGACGATCATCTTCGGCGGGAACGGCGGGACCCGGCCCCGCATCGGGGATGTCGTCGCGAGGAACCTCCCCATGGAAGAGGCCCTCGACCTCGTGGAGCGCCTCCTCGAGTACTATCGCATCCATGCGAACCCGAAGGAGAGGACCGCGAGGTTCATGGAAAGGATCGGCATGGAAACCCTGAAGAGCGAGCTCCTTGCCTTCGTCCCCTTCCTCCCCCTCGAGAAGGTGAAGCGAACATGAAGATTACCGAAGTGGCAAAGGTGGTGTCGGGCCCGAACCCGCACCACGTGGATGCACGGAAGATCTACGATACGCCCCACGCGATGGCGGTCGTCATCACTCTCAAACCGGGTGAGTTCCTGAAAAGGCATATGACGCCCGTGGATGTGTTCTTCTACGTCCTCGAAGGCGAGGGGGTCGTCGAGATCGGGGATGAACGGAAGACGGTGGGAAAGGATGTTCTCGTGGAAAGCCCTGCCCGGATTCCCCACCGGTGGATGAACGAGGGGAGAGGCACCTTCCGAGTCCTCGTGGTGAAGGTGCCGAAGCCGACCGAAGAGACGAAGCTCCTCTGATCTGGTCACCCCCCCTTTTTGGGTTGATCCCGCCACCCAAACCCTCATCCTCTCCGGGTTCAATCCTCCCCTGAGGATCATCATGACGCTCACCATCCCCCAGGTCGGGGCAAGGCTCGCGGAGGCGGGGAGGCTCACGAGCCGGCCCCTCTGCATCGCGGGCTCGGACACCGTTCCCCGTGGCGCCGCGCCGGCTCCCTCGGTTGACCGCTGCCTGGCGAAGGCCATCGCGGCCGTGGCCATCAACCCAAACACACCGCCCATCTACCTCGGGCCGGGTGCGCTCGAGGGATGCTGCCCCTCGGGTATCGCCTACACGGGGTTTGGCGAGCAGACCCGGGATGCACGGTTCTTCATCTCCACGGGTTCCCCGGGGGTCGCCGGCGGGATGGGCCTGAACCTGAAGGCAGGCCCCGATCTCGTGGATGCGAGCCGGCTCGCGGTAGGGGAGATCCGGCCGATCTGGGAGTACCTCGTGGTCCGGCCGGCGGAGAACTACCCTTCGGACGCCCATGAGCCCCGGTCCATGCTCCTCTTCGCCCAGGCCGAGCCCGCCCGGGTCCTCTGCGCCCTCGCCCACTTCGGGAGCCCCGACGTGTTCGGGGCGGTCCTCGCCCCGTGGGGGTCGGCATGCGCGAGCTTTGTCACCTATCCGGCTGGTCTCGCGGAGAAGGCACCCAAGAACGCGATCTTTCTCGGGCCCACCGATGCCTCGGTGAACCTCTGGTTCCCGAGGGAGATGATCGCCCTCGGGATCCCCATGGACATCGCGAGGAAAATGGCCGAGGAGGTGCCAGCCTCCTTCATCGGGAAGCGGCCCGGGATGGCATACCCGGAGAGACGGGTGTACCTGAAGTAAAACGGAAAAGCGATCGAGGGTTTGGTAAAAGGACAGAGGACGGGCCCGCGCCCCTACCTCTTCCGCTCCGGCGCCTCGTTCCACACCGTCTTGATTCGGCCTATGGCCTCCCGAAGCCGGGGCATGGCCGTGGCATAGGAGATCCGGATCCATCCCGGGGCATAGAAGGCCGTCCCGGGGGTGACCGCCACCCTCGCCTTGTTGAGCCAGTGCTCGGCGACCTCGACATCGTCCCCCCGGGCGTTGATGAAGGCATAGAAGGCCCCGTCGGCCGGGGCGGCCTGGACCTTCAGCTCGCTGAACTCGTCCATGAGGAACATCCTCCGGCTCTCGAACTCCTTCTTCATCTCCGCGACGCAGGACTGGTCCCCTTTCAGGGCCGCGACACCGGCCCACATGACGAAGGTGGTGGGGTGGGAGACACCGTGCTGCTGGATCTTGTTCATCTGCCGGATGACCTCGACGGGCGCGACCGCGTAGCCGAGCCGCCAGCCGGTCATGGCATAGGCCTTGGAGAAGCCGTTCACCGTGATGGTCCGGCCCGCCATATCACCGACGGAGGCGAGGGAGACGTGCTCCTTCCCGTAGATGAGCTTCTCGTAGATTTCGTCGGACATGGCGAGGAGCTCGTAGTCGGTGCAGACGTCGGCGATGAGCTTGAGGGCCTTTTTGTCAAAGACCGCACCCGTCGGGTTGTTCGGGGAGTTCACCACGATCATCTTCGTCCGGCCGGTGATCCGGTCCAGGAGGGTGTCGTCGGGAAGAAAGGTCTTCGGGTTCACCTTCTGGTGAACGACCCTTCCCCCGGCGAGCTGGACGCAGGGCTCGTACGAGACCCAGGCCGGGTCGAGGAGGATCACCTCGTCGTTCGGGTTCAGGCAGGCCTCCATGGCCATGGCGATGGCATGCTTCGCCCCGGCCGTCGCGATGACCTGCTCGGGGGAGCAGGAAAAACCGTTTTCAGACTGGATCTTTCCCGCGATGGCCTGGAGGAGTTCGGGGATGCCCCGGCTCGGGGCGTAGTGGGTGTCCCCCCGGCGGAGGGACTCGCAGCAGGCGTCCCGGATGTGGACCGGGGTATCGAAGTCGGGCTCCCCGATGGAGAGGCTGATGACGTCGATCCCCTCCCGGGCCATCGCCTTCGCACGGTCGGCGATGTCCAGGGTGGCCGAGGAGGCGATCCCCGCCACCTTGCTGGAGAGGGCCTTCATCCCAATCGCTGGACGAGCTTCACCGCAGACTCGACGGCCCGCTTCGCGTAGTCGATCCGCTCCTGGGCCTCGAGCCGGGTCATCCCCGGCCCGGAGATCCCGAGGGTGACCGGCTTCCCGAACTCGAGACCGAGGTCCATGATCTTCCGAGCCGCGTGCTGGATGACGACCTCGTCGTGCTGGGTGGCACCCTCGATGACCGCACCAAGGGTGACCACCGCGTCCACCCTCCCCTTCGAGAGCATCTTCTTCACGGCAAGGGGGACGTCGAAGGTCCCCGGCACGTAGATGGTCTCGGCCACCTCGGCCCCGAGGAACTTCGCATGCTCCCTTCCCTCGACCTCCATCATGTAGGTGATGTCGCGGTTGAACTCACCCACGACGAACCCGAGCTTCACAGCCATGGTATCCCGCATCTGATCTCGTCTCTTTGCCATATAAACCGACCCTTTCCTCACTCCCGGGCCGGGCCGGCGTCAGGGAACCCCTGCCGCTGCCCGGTCCCGGCCTCCTTCGCGAGGGCCCGGGGGGCCGCCAGGAGCTTCACCGCGTTCACCGCATGCTCCCGGGTCCTCTGCTCGGCGAGCCAGGCGAGCTCACGCCCGTCCTCCGCCTCGTCCTCGTGGACGAAGACCTCGATGACGTGCCGGTTCGTCATGAGCTGGGCGAGGATGATGCCCTGCGATGCCTCGTGGGCACAGACCCGGTCCAACTCCTTCGCGCCCGGCATGCCGAGGGCCATGACGAGGTCGCAGCCCCGCTCCTCGATAAGGATCTTGCAGGCGACGGGGAGGTCCTTGATCCCCGGGACCGTGTACCGCTCGATGGAGACGGAGGCGTGCTTCCGGAGCTCGTTCACCGCGAACTTCCCCATGTCTACCC
>DATGDI010000192.1:0-2781 GCA_035310965.1 Methanomicrobiales archaeon | reverse complement strand
TTCCGGTTCTCCTCATGCAAATGCCTTCAATCTTCTTCATACCGGTCATGTCCTCCATAATATGGGCGCCTTTCTTGATATTCGGGAACGGGAGTCCTGTAATACTGCTATCGGGAGCTCTCCTCATCGCTCTCCTTTGCGGTTCTCTCCAGTACGCCTATGGGAAAAGGCTGTCGGGGGATAGGAAATGGCAGTATGTCCTGATGATACTTGTGACCTGTGTTCAGACTGGTTTTCTCCTCGAGTCGCATCTATCTTCATATTTTCTTTTGGTCTTTTCTGACGGGATGCGGGAGCCATCGCCCGTAAGATACCATTGAACAGGGAGAATCCCATGGCAGGATGATGGAAAAAGGGCAGCCAGAGTCTCCCATAACCCTTTATGAAAAGAGCAACAATGTATTGCCACACACAGCGGACCGGTCATCCTCTTTTCGATGAATCGTCATCAGGGCAGGGAATGCATCGGGTTCCCTGGATTGATGGACATGGAAACAGCATCCTTTCAGAATCTGGCCCTCTCCCACGAGCTGCAGCGGGCCATCGCCGACCTCGGGTTCGAGGAGCCGACCCCGATCCAGACCCTCGCCATCCCGGTGATCCAATCCGGGAAAGACGTTATCGGCCAGGCCCACACCGGGACCGGAAAGACCGCAGCCTTTGGCATCCCCCTCCTTGAAAAGGTCGATCCCCATAAGCGCACCATCCAGGCCCTCGTGCTCTGCCCCACCCGCGAGCTTGCCATCCAGGTCTCGGAGGAGCTGACCAGGCTCGCGAAGTACCGGAAGGGGATCATTATCCTCCCGGTCTATGGCGGCCAGTCCATGGATCGGCAGCTCTCGGTCCTTGCCCGGGGAGTCCAGGTGGTCATCGCGACCCCGGGACGGCTCCTCGACCACATCCGCCGCCGAACCATCTCCCTGGAGCAGGTGCAGTACGTGGTCCTCGACGAGGGGGACGTGATGCTCGACATGGGCTTCATCGAGGATATCCAGGCCATCCTCGCCCGGACGCCGAAGGGGCGCCAGACGGTCCTCTTCTCGGCGACCGTCCCGGACGGGATCCGCGATCTGTCCCGTGGGTATATGAGGGACCCGCAGACCATCCGGGTCGTTCACGAAAACCTCACGGTTCCGGGCATCGAGCAGCGGTACTACCAGGTGACAGAGCAGGAGAAGCTCGATGCCCTGACGAGGCTCCTCGAGGAGTACAACCCGGAGCTCTCCCTCATCTTCTGCAACACGAAGCGCCGGACGGACGTCCTGGCACGGCGGCTGCGGGCCCGGGGGTACCTGGCCGAGAAGCTGAACGGAGATATGACCCAGGGCCAGCGGGAACGGGTGATGGCGAAGTTCCGGAAGGGGGAGATCGGCATCCTCGTGGCCACCGATGTTGCAGCGCGGGGAATCGACGTGGAGGGCATCGACGCGGTCTTCAACTACGACGTTCCCAACGACCCCGAGTATTATGTCCACCGGATCGGCCGCACCGCCCGTGCGGGCCGGGAGGGACGATCCTTCACCCTCGTGACCGGCATGGATGCCGGGAAGATCCGGGATATCCAGCGGTATGCGAAGGTTCGTATCGGGAAGCCGGAAACGGAAGTCCGGAGAGAACCGGCGACCATAACTCCTCCCCGGATTCCTGAGGAGATCCGCTCGAGGATCGAGAAGGGGGATCTCGGTGAGTACCGGTCGAAAATCCAGGACTGGGTGAATCAGGGGTACAGCTCCCTTGATATCGCCGCCGCCCTGCTCGCAGGTGCAAAGCCTCCCCGGTCTGCCTAAGGAGTCGGCACCCCCCATTCTGCCCTGCAAAACAGGGAACCTCTGGCCTTCTGCGATAAGGAATTTGGTAAATTGGAATTCCCAGGGGGAGCACTTCGGGGCAGGCCCATGCAGGGCATTTTCATCTCCTCTTTACCCGCCTGTTGAGAACCAGCCCGAAGACAATCAAGATGATGGCAGCAAGGAGGAGGGCGATCGCCATAACCTCCAGGGATATTGGAGGTGGAACTGAGGTGGTCCCGGGAACCGTCACTGTTGGTACCGTGGCTGTCGGCGTTATATCGGGGGAGACCGGGATTACGGGGGCGGCCTTCACGGAGATGAGGGCGAACAGGAAGGAGTCGGAATGCGCGATCGCTCTGAAGTTCATATGACCCGTATCCAGGGCATAATTGGAGAACCTCGTGTCCAGGATACGGGCGAGTCCATCCTCGCCAAGGCTGATGATCCGCACGGCATTGACGCCGCCGTTCTGGCTGACCCAGGATCGTTCCACATCCATCTGGATGGTTTCACTCGCCCTCGTAACAGGCAGGGATTCCGCCACCTCCATCACGTAGGCAAGGGCGGTCATCTGGAGCCCATCCGATGCAAGCGCAGCCTCGAATACGGACCTTTGGAAATCAGATGGTTGTGACCGGATAAAGGTTATGAACGTGGCCCCTGCCGGGGGATCCTCAGGGATGTATACCGACCATGACGACCTGAGGTCTGTCATACCGTTGACAGATGAGATAATGGTACAGCTGGTGGTGGTCCCTATTCCGGTCACCGGAGTGATGACCCCGCCGGGGGTGGCCCGGCAAACACCGGGCAGAATCCCGTGGATCCCGCCCCCGCTACCGCCCCCGCCGCCAGTCCCTCCGCCACCGGGGGTCGGCGTGACGGTCGGTGCAGCTCCGGTTGTCGTGAACTGGAAATCTGCGCTCCTGTAGATCCTGTCAAAGGGATCTGCCGATACCACCCGGAAATGGTAGACCGTCCCCGGGGTGAG
>DATGDI010000191.1:0-3958 GCA_035310965.1 Methanomicrobiales archaeon | reverse complement strand
ACCGGTGTGGGACTTGATTTCGTCGGAATGATTGCACCTTTTCATCCGGGTTCTTCGCCCACCCCGCTGGGTGCCGCGATTAATGCCTTCTGGTGGCTCATCTGTGGTCTCGTCGAGGGTGCCCTGGTCGCGGTGATCTATAACTACTTCGCAGGGGCCGACGGGAAATAGGCAACGTTTTGCACGCATTGCACAGCGACCTATTGGCACCCGGCTGTGTGAAGCAGAGGAGATTCCAGAAACAACAGCAAGGTTGACTGAAAAATAGGGAGAGGAGCGTCCCCTAAGAGATTACGCTCCCTTCTCCTCGAACCTGAACCTCCTCAGGAGCGCCGCGTTCCCCACCACCGTGATGGACGAGAGCGACATGGCTGCTGCAGCGATGATAGGGTTGAGGAGCCCCACGGCCGCAACGGGGATGGCGAGGGTGTTGTAGGCGAGCGCCCAGAAGAGGTTCTGCCTGATCTTTCTCATCGTCGCCTTGGAGAGCTTGATGCCTGCGACCACATCGCGCAGGTCGTCGCGGATGAGCACGATCCCGCCGGTCTCCTTCGCCACATCAGACCCGCTCCCGACTGCTATCCCTATGTCGGACTGCGCGAGTGCCGGCGCGTCGTTGATGCCATCGCCGACCATCGCCACGACCTTCTTCTCTGTCTGGAGCTTCTTGATCACGTCGGCTTTCTCGCCGGGAAGGACGTTTGCGATCACCCCCTCGATCCCCACCTGCTGCGCGATGGCGTGGGCGGTCCGTTCGTTGTCGCCGGTGAGCATGACCGTCTCGATCCCGAGGCTCTTCAGCTCCTTCACCGCTTCCACCGAGTTCTCCTTCAGGGTGTCGGCGACAGCGATGATACCGGTGATCCCGTTATTCACCGCTACGAGCATCGCGGTCTTCCCCTGGACCTCGAGGGCCTGGATCTTCTCTTCATAGGTGGCGGTATCGATCCCGTTTGCCTGCATCAGCCTGCGGTTGCCGACGAGCACGTTCTTTCCTCCGATAACCACCCTGATACCGTGACCTGGTACCGCTTCGAAGGATTCGGGGTCTTTCAGCTCGATTCCCCGCTCCTTCGCGCCCCTGACAATCGCCTCGCCGAGCGGGTGCTCCGACCCCTTCTCGGCGATGGCTGCGAGCCTGATCACCTCGTTCTGGTCCTCGCCGAGGATGTCCGTGACCGAAGGCTCGCCCTTTGTAAGAGTGCCGGTCTTGTCAAAGACAACGGTGGTGAGGCTCTGCGCCCGCTCGAGGTACTCTCCTCCCCGGATGAGGATGCCGGCCTCCGCGCCCTTTCCGACACCGACCATGAGTGCAGTGGGCGTGGCGATCCCGAGGGCGCACGGGCAGGAGATGATGAGCACCGCGACGAAGGCGAGGAGCCCTGCGGTGAAGTTCCCGAGGATCACCGCCCAGGTAAAGAAGGTGAGGACCGCGACTCCAATGACCGCAGGGACGAAGTATTCGGCGACCCGGTCCGCCAGCCGCTGAATCGGCGCACTGGATGCCTGCGCCTCCTCGACCATCCGGACGATCTGCATGAGCGTCGTCTCGGAGCCGATCTTCGTTGCCCGGACCTTCATCATCCCCATTTTGTTGAGGGTCGCGCCTATGACCGGGTCACCCGGCCCCTTCTCGACCGGGATGCTCTCGCCGGTGATCATCTTCTCGTCGACCGCGGATCTCCCTTCGGCCACGACGCCATCGGTCGGGATCTTCTCACCGGGCCGGACAATGATAACCTCGTCGACCATGACCATCTCGGCGGGGATCTCCTCCTCTTTGCCGCCCCGTATCACCCGCGCCGTGCTCGGGCGGAGATCCATCAGCTTGCGCACCGCTGCAGAGGTGCTCGACCGCATGTAATCCTCCATGAATTTCCCGAGGAGAACAAAGGCGATGATTACTGCCGCAACCTCAAAGTACACATCTCTTCCCGCGACCGGGAGGACTCCGGGAAAGAAGAGCACGAAGACGCTGAAGAAGTACGCCGTCGAGGTCCCCATCGCGATGAGGACGTCCATGTTCGCCCGGTGCGCCGAGAGGGCTGCGTACGCCCCCCGGTAGAAACTCCAGCCGCCGATGAACTGAACCGGTGTTGTCAGGAGAAAGAGCCAGTAGCCCCAGGTGAAGAATGGGAGCTGGGGGATCGGTGCCCAGGTGATAAGGGTGGCACCCGCAGCGAGGGAGAGGGTGGCGATCACGCGGAGGGCTGCGATGACCATCACGCCGGAGACTGCGACGGCAACCCGCCGCTTCATGCTTTTCAGTTCCTGCTCCGGGTCCGCGAACCTCAAAGCACAACTTTCCATGCAGAAGTAGTAGGTCCTGCCGCCGATCACTCTCTTGATCGCGTGCTCTTCGTCAACTTCCATGCCGCATACCGGGTCAATTGCCATAGATCACATCCTCTCAGCAATCCGCCTTTATCCTCGTCTGCAATCCCATTTCAAAGGGCTCAACGTGATTGATGCATTCTACGTTCATCTACATAACCTGTTGGGAAGAGGAAAACCTCAGGGGTGATGTTCCTGTATACCTTCTTCGATATCGACATCGGGCAATACTATGCCCCCGTCTTCCCGATGAATGCCCGAATGTCTCCCGCATACAGGTCAACCACTTCCCGTGCAAATGCCGCGAGCTGGGGGATGATCCTGAACAGCCCGAAGGCGATCCCGACGAGAGCCAGGACCGAGAGCGTCTCGGCGATGACGTTATGGGCCCAGAAGAAGCTCACGGCCCCGTACCCGGGCGCAGGATCACTGGTGAGGTCAGGGAGGAACGAGAACCACTGCTCCGAGGAGGCGATGAATACGAAGCTGACCCTGAGCAGGTTGAGGAGGTAGATTGCGGGGACAACGAGGAGGAAGGCGAGGACGCCCTGCCTCGGGGTCGGCCGCCCGGATCCTGCAACACCCAGCATGATGGCAATCGCCGTGATACCAGTGCACGCGAGGATGATCTCGGAGGCAAACCCGTTCCTCGCGATGATGTTCCAGGCCAGGAAGTCCGCATGGTACCCTAGGGCATGGAGGAGCCATGCAACCTGCCCGATGAGGAGGGTGATGAGGATATCCGCGAGCCCGGGCACGAGGGTAAAGGGGGCCGAGAGGAACACGGCGATAGCCGCGGCGTCCGTGAGCCGCATCACCCGGGGGTCCTCACGAAGGAGGAATTCCGCGGTCATCACAAGGAACGGCACCGAGGCTATCGCCAGCAGCGGGTAGAGCAGGTTATCGAGGGAGAGGTATTCCGGCACCTCTGCTAGGAGGCTGAGAATGATGGCCGCCCATCCCGCAATCGCCGCAAATCTCCTTGCCGGCCCCGGGATGAGATAGACGAGGAAGGAAACTAGGAGGATGAGGGCGAAGATGTCTATCACGGTTCTGGCTCAGCCTCCCGAGGGTCCTCGATCGTCCGTAATCCCTGTGACCCATTGAAAAAACATCATGGGATACCCGGCTCTTCCCGCGGGGGAACGGTGTGTGACCGGAAGAGCCGGGGAATGAAGGCCGGAGTCCGGGCCAGGTACTCCATGTACTCATTTCCGAACTCAGCCTTCACACTCTCCTCCTCCTCTCTCGCGAGGGAAACGTACCTCCAGACGAGGATAGGGAACATGATGATGGTAAGCACCGTCGGCCACTGGAGAAGGAAGCCGAACATCACGAGAATGAAGGCGAGGTACTGGGGATGCCTGACATAGGCGTACGGGCCCGTCACCGCTAGCCGGTCATCCCGCCGGGCGGCATACAGCACGCTCCAGGCGTTCATGAGGAGGAGGAGCCCGCCGAAGATGAACACATAGCTCGCGAGGTGGATGACGTTCGTGTGGGGATCTCCGCTCAGGCCGAGTGCCGTGTACCAGAGATGGCCCGCATTATGGGAGAGCAGGTCGAGTCCCGGCACCCGGCTGCCCAGCCAGCCAGAGAGGAGGTAGATGGTCAGCGGGAAGCC
>DATGDI010000190.1:0-2081 GCA_035310965.1 Methanomicrobiales archaeon | reverse complement strand
CATCCGCCGGGTGTTCATCCATCTGTTCTTCCCCGGCCAGGCCCGGGTCCATGACCGGGAGATCGAACCGATCCTGGAAAAAACCCTCATCAGGAAGAGACCGAGGGACTTTTACTATGCCCTCATGGACTATGGCTCTGCCCTAGGGAAAGGTTCGGGAGAACCGGACGGACCTTCACGGCGAGGGAAATCAGGAAACCCGAACGCCCGGAGCGCTTCCTACATAAGGCAGGGGCCCTTTGAAGGGTCTGACCGGCAGGCGCGGGGGATCATCATCCGCCGGGTCCTCGCGGAAGGAGAGATCCGGGAGGATCGCCTGGGCCCTTCACTCGAGGTCGGTCCCGAACGGCTGGAGCGCATCCTCCGGGGACTCGCGAAGGATGGGTTCGTCGACCGGGAAAAGGGAAGGATTCGATGCCGGGAAACCTCCGGGGAGTCGAGATGAGGATCGGGTACCCGTGCATCAACCGGACCATCGGCTGCACCGCGAACCACACCTTCCGCCTCGCCTCATACGGCCGGGAACGGCTCGAGGCAACCGTTGGTGAGAACCTCGCATGCCTGGGGAGGATCCTGTCCTTCAACCGCGATCACGGCATCCTCTTTTTCCGCATCACCTCGGATCTCATCCCCTTCGCCTCTCACCCGGTCATGGACGTCGCCTGGCAGGACCGGTTCAGGGATTCTTTCGCGGAGATCGGGAGGATCGTCAGGAATTCGGGGATTCGCATCTCGATGCACCCCGACCCGTTCACCCTCCTCAACTCACCCGATGAGGCCATCGTCGGGAGATCCATCGCAGAACTCCGGTACCATGCCGAGGTCCTCGATCTCATGGGACTTGATGCCACCGCAAAGGTCCAGATCCATGTCGGAGGAGTGTACCATGACCGGGAGGCGGCCATCCGCCGGTTCGTCGGCCGGGCCGCAGGACTCGACGAATGCATCCTCCGCCGCCTCGCCATCGAGAACGACGACCTGCGGTTCCCCCTCGCAGACTGCCTCCGGATTCATGGGGAGACCGGCCTGCCCGTCATCCTCGACACTTTCCACCATGAACTGAATCACCGGGGTGAAACCCTCCCCGAGGCGGTCGGCGCAGCCGCCGGGACCTGGTCCGGGCCCGACGGAATCCCGATGGTGGATTACAGCTCACAGGAGGAGGGAAAGAGGAGGGGGACCCATGCCACCACTCTCGTTCCGGAAAATTTCATGCAGTTCCTCCGGGCCTCACGCCACCATGATCTGGATGTCATGCTCGAGATCAAGGACAAGGAGCGGAGCACCCTCCGGGCCCTGGAAATCGCATCGAACGATCCAAGGCTTGTTCTCAGAAGCCCTCATCCGTGAAGGGCAGGTCGATACCGAAAAGAAAGGTTCTTTTAAGACATGGGGAAGGTTCTTGTGATGATGAACACCCTCCCGGAGGCACGATGAAGTTCCTGGTGACCGGCGGGGCCGGGTTTATCGGCTCGCACCGCGCGAGGGAGCTCACCCAGCTCGGCGAGGTGACCATCCTCGACGATCTCTCTTCGGGCGGAACGGGCCGGATCGAGGACCTCCTGGACCAGAGGAAGGCCACCCTCATCCGGGGGAGTATCACCCACCGGACCCTCCTTGCCGATGCCTGCCGGGGGGTGGACTGCGTCTTCCACCTCGCGGCCATCGTCTCCGTGGCCCGATCCATGGAACAGCCCATGGAAGTCCACGAGGTGAATGCGGGCGGGACCCTCGCGGTCCTCTCGGCGGCCCGCACCGCCGGGGTGAGAAAGGTGGTCTTTTCCTCCTCATGCGCCGTCTACGGCGACAGCTCCGTTACCCCAAAAACAGAAGGGCTCCTGCCCGAGCCCCTCTCACCCTATGCGGCCTCGAAGCTCGCCGGGGAGTATTACTGCGAGGTGTTCAGGCGCTCCCTTGGGCTTCCGACAGCATCCCTCCGTTACTTCAACGTGTACGGCCCCGGCCAGGACCCCAGGGGCGAGTATGCCGCGGTGATCCCCAGGTTCGCGGTGAACGTCCTCCGAAGGAGACCTCCCGTGATCTTCGGGGACGGGAACCAGGTCAGGGACTTCATCTCGGTA
>DATGDI010000189.1:0-2543 GCA_035310965.1 Methanomicrobiales archaeon | reverse complement strand
GCAGAGGGAGCATGTCCTCGACCGGGCCTTTGACCGGGCCGTCGAGGCCAAGGTCGATCCTGTCTCGGTCCAGAAGATCTTCGGCATCCTCGTCGAGATGAGCGAGGAGCGGCAGCAGGAGTGCATGGGCGACGGGAACCTGCCGTGAGAACCGAAGGGTGGAGAGAATGGGATGGCACCGGCCCTTGAGCCCTCGGCCCTCGGGATCTTTGTCTTCGGCCTCATCGCGGGCATCTGCCCATGCAACAACGCCGTCTGCCTGGGGCTCATCGGGTACCTGAGCGTAAGGAAGGACCGGGTCCCGCCCCTCCGGGTCCTGGAAAGGAGGGAACGGGCGAACCCGGCCCCTAGCAAACCGGGGATGAGGGCTTCCAGCCTCAGCCAGAGAACCGGTTCCACCACCGTGCCAGCCGGAAGTTCGCCGTAAGCTCCGGGGGGAGGGGGACATCGGGCGGGAGCACCCATCCCGGGATCTCGATCCCCCGTTCCTTCATCACCCGTTCCACGTTCTCACCGGCTCCCAGGGCGGTACCATAGACGAGCCACTCGCCCCACATGGCGAGATCCTCGGGGGCGTACTGCCTGATCATGGCGAAATCCGAGAGCATGTTCCGGAAGGCATCCCACTCCTGCTTCTTCCGTTCGTTTTCCCTGGACCACCGCCCGAACAGGGTCGAGGGGAAGGAGAGGGCGGTGAGGTACTGGAACACGACGAGGAGAGCAAGGACGAGGAGGACGATACCCGACTGGTAGACCTGGAGGAAGAAGAACAGCGCGAGGAACAGAACGAAACAGAACATCGCCTCGGTCCCCGGATTTGTCTGTTTTTTCGGATCATATTCCCGGAGCTCTTGGAGGAAATGCCCCCTGAACAGGAAGTACTGGGCGGTGAGGAAGAGGGCGACCACGCAGGCAAAGGCGAAGTTCACCGTCAGGTTATTTGCAACCGGCGAGACCGGGGCCATACCGCCGATATCCCGGGCGAGGAGGGTAGCAACCGCGGGGATTCCGGCGACGGAGATGAGAATCGTCGAGAGGAATGCCATCCCCGCGCGTTTCTGGATCACGGACCTGAAGAGGAGGGCAAGGGAGAGGGCCGATATGAAGGTTGCGAGGAGGAGACGGGGATCGGGAACCGATACCGTGAGGATCAGGCCGCCGAGGAGGAGAAGCAGCGCGACGATCATGAAGAAGGGACGATCCGAGCCGGGGTCTGCGAGGAAAAGGTACCCCGCGGTCAGGACGAGGGAGATGAGGACGAGGAGGGCCACGATGAACCAGAACATGGGATCCAGGAAAACGGAAAGGTCCCCGCGGACGCTCGGGGCCATGAGGAAGGGGAGGGAAATGCCCCAGACGATGAAGAACGTCCAGAAGAGGATCCACCTCGCACGTTCCGCAGGCGTTGGGAGGGGGTGAGCGGTTGCGAAACCCTTCGTAATGGCATAGGCCCCCATCCAGACGATGGAGATGATAAGCCCGACGGGTATCACGATGATGGGAGCCCAGGGCCATGCCAGGGCAAAGAGGAGCAGGGTGTAGAGGAGCGCCGCGGCGAGTACGAAGGGGACGATGCCCGGCCTCCCGTCGGTAAAATGCCGGGAGGACACGGCCTTAAGGAGATCCCCTGCCGGGAAGAGGCCGCTCGGGGGATATAGCCCTTTCGGGGATAACCGCCGGATGGGCGGGGAGGGCCAGGCGGCCCCCTCCGCCCCCGGTGGCTTGTTCCCCGGTTTCGTCCTTTCCTCGTCCTCGGCCATCCTGAAGAAGCCGAGCACCTGCACCTCGTACGGATCGAGCAGGGATGACAACTCCACCGATTCATAGAGGTTCCCTGGTTCCGACAGGGTGACCCGTGAGTGGATCTCACCCCTCTCCCCGGGCATGAGCTCAAGGAAACCCCGGCGCTGCAGATCGAGGATCGTCGCAGAAAGTCCGTTAGAATCGAAGTCCAGGGGATCCCCGGTGAAAAGCAGGTTGACGACCCATGGTTTATCCCGCTCGTCTGCGGGGAAATACCCCGACCTGGTGAAGGTCGGGGCAAAACTCAGGTAGTGAGGAACGAGACCTAGCCCGCCGGCAACCGAACCAGCGCCAGGAATGGGGCCGGATTGACCGGGGAATCCGCGATCCGGAACCCCATGCTTCTGCCGATCGAGCCGGTAAAACAGGTACAGGGGCTGGAGGACCGTGGCACCGGCAAAGAAGAGGCTGATCGCGATGACCCCCGCGGTGATATCGGCGGGAACCCTCGCCTCCAGCGTCGGCCGGGTGGAAAGGAGGATCATGAAGAGGATCGCGGCGAGGGCGATACCGGAGGTGAGGAACAGGAGAAGGGCGAACCGGTAATTTTCTTTCATGGAGCAGCCCGCGGAGAGCTTTTTTCGATAAGGGATGGTGGATTAGGGGGATTATCCTTTTACCGGGCCGGGTCACCTCCCCCCGGCCCCGCCTCCTCCGAAGCCTCCGCCACCGCCGAATCCGCCACCGCCGTGGAACCCGCCTCCTCCCATACCTCCCCGGGAGGGGGGCGCGAACCCCCA
>DATGDI010000188.1:0-1898 GCA_035310965.1 Methanomicrobiales archaeon | reverse complement strand
TGCCGGATCTCCCCGAAGTACCTCCGCCGGAATTCCTTCCATCTCTGCGGGTCATGCCCGTACCAGGTGCGAAGTTCCGTGCTCGCCCCCGCATCCTTCAGCCAGAGGTCGATCTTCGCGCGATCCTTCGAGATGCCCCGGGGCCAGAGACGCTCCACGAGGATCCGGTACCCGTCCTCCTCCGACGGGGGATCGTACACGCGCTTGAGACGGATCATCGGGTGCACCCGGCCCATGGGTTCGGATTTCTGCAGGGAACGAGGGAAACCGCCGTGGAGAAGATTCCTTCCCAGAGCGGGAGAGTCATATATCCACCCAGACCTGCCCTCCCTCGACCTTGATGTGGTACACCGGGAGGGGCTTTTCGGCAGGGCCCTGGAGGACCTTCCCGGTCGCGGGATCGAAGAGGGACCCGTGGCAGGGGCACCGGATCTTCCCGTCCCAGATCCTCCCGTTGGAAAGCCGGCATCCCTCGTGGGTGCAGCGGTTGCCAAGGGCATGGAACCGCCCCCCGGCCTTCGCGATGACGACATCCTTTCCGGACTCCTCTATCCCCGTCATCCGGTCGAAGAGGAAGTCAGCCGCTGTCCCGACCTTGATGAAGGCCATATCCTGCTCTCCCGGGACCTCACATCGTTCCAGGTGCCCTGCCGGGAGACACCCCGCATCTCCCTTTCACGCAAGCGCAGTGTCCCGCCCCGCAGTCGATGGGCCCGGAGCAGACATTCGTGCACAGCTCGGTGCAGACACCCTTGTACGCCCGGTTGATGCAGTTTGTCGGATGGCAGCACAGGTTTGGCACGCAGTCGCTGTCGGTCGTGCAGGCCTGGAGATCCGGTTGTCCCCCCACGGTTGTCCCCGTGGTCACGGGCAGCTGGCCGGTGACCGTGACGGTAACGGTGGCGAAGATGGGCTGGGGGAAGGGGGAATGGTCGTTCGTGGCGAGCTCCACCGAGAAATTATGGGTTCCTGCGGGGACGTTCGTGAAGGTATGGCTGGTGTCGGTGGTGGGGACGAAGCTTCCGGGCGGGGTCACGCCGACCTTTTTCTCCACCAGGGGAACCGGAAGGTCCATGTAATAGTGAAAGTGCCCCTCCCCGGCCACGGCCGGTTGCCCATAGCTCGGGACGAGCCTGAAGTTGGAGACCTTCACCGAAACGGTGATGTCCCCGGCGGGGAGCACGGCACCGTTAGCGGGAGAGGTGATGACGAGACCTGGTGCCGTTCCCCCGCCCATGGTCGGGCTCGGCGTGGCACCCTGGTTCCCTCCTCCTGTACACCCCGCAAAGAGCATGCAGAGGACGAGGAGGCAGGAGGCGATCAGGTATGTTCGGAAGTCGGGCATGGGGACAGCATCGTACTCCTTCCCCATAAATTTATCCCGGAACCGGGAAAACCGGCAGGGGACTGATTGGCCTCCCATGCCATTAATTTTCCTTAAAAAATCGGTTCTCCCTCCGATAGCGGGGCATCCGGACACGGCGAAGGGATGAGGAATGGTCGCGAAAAAGGAGGAAGGGGAGGGAATATCGGCGCTTTACTTCACCGGCACCCTGAGGGAGAACCCGTGTATCGTCTCGATGGAGTCCAGGGTCACCGGGGTTCCCCACATCCTCATGCTGACAGTGCCCGTTGCGGCCGTCGCCTCGAAGGCGACCCGGAGCCCGTCCACCTGGTACCGGGTATCCAGGTTCTGGGGCTCATACTTCTTCCCGTCGTCACCGAGGATCCCGAAGAACCCCCCCTCGAGGTTTACTCGGGTCACGGTGCCCGCGGGCACCCAGGGGCGCCTGTACTCTGTGGTGATATTCCCGGTGCCGGTCTTATCCGCCACCAGGGTGAAGGACCGGGTGCCCCCCCGTCCCACGGTCTGCCCCGCGGTCTGGGGAGGGATGTAC
>DATGDI010000187.1:0-8236 GCA_035310965.1 Methanomicrobiales archaeon | reverse complement strand
CGGGTCCTCGGGGACCCCCGGAGCCGTTTCCACCCCGTCGCGGTCCTCGGGCGCCTCATCGGCTGGTGGGGCGACCCCGGCCGCTGGGCCCCCGGCATCCAGAGGACCGCCGGTGTCGTGTGCGGGCTCGGGACCGCGTGCCTCTTCGCCCTTCCCTTTCTCCTCTTTGACCGGTTCGCCCCTCTCTGGCTCTTCCTCCTTGCAGGCCCGTTTCTCCTCAAGGTGACCTTCTCGTGGCGGGCGCTGGTGGAGCATGCCCTCACCGTTGAGCGGGCGGTGAAAGAGGACCTCGGGGAAGGGCGGAGGGCTGCAGGGAGGATGGTGAGCCGGGATACGGGCGCCCTGTCCCGGGAGGAGACCCTCTCCGCCGCTTACGAGTCCCTCTCCGAGAACCTTGTAGACAGCATCACGGCCCCCCTCCTCTTCTTCGCCGTCTTCTCCCCTCTGGGTCTCGGGCTTGCCGCCGCTGCCTTCTACCGGGCGGCGAACACGATGGACGCGATGCTCGGCTACCGGGACGAGCGTGAGCGGATCGGGTGGTTCCCCGCCCGGATGGACGATGTCCTCACCTGGATCCCGGCCCGGGTGACCGGGCTCATCCTGCTCGCATACTTCGCCGCCCGGGGGAGGTTTTCCCCGGCCCTCTCCGCGCTCAGGAGGGATGCCCGGAGGCGGCCGGGGCTGAACGGGGGGATCCCCATGTCCATCATGGCAGGGGGGACCGGGGTCCGGTTCGAGAAGCCCGGGGTGTACACCATGGGGCCCGGGGAAAGGAGTCTCGCGGAGGGAGGCCCGGCGATCCTCACGGCCCTCCGGGCGGCCACGCTCCTCCTCGCGGCCATCCTCGTTGCCGCGCTATTATTATGGCTTTGACCCGCGTATGGATCATGCTATGAAGCTGGAGGAACTGAGGTTCGGCACCGAGCTCCTCAAGCGCGGCTTTGCGTCCATGCAGAAGGGCGGGGTCATCATGGACGTGGTGAACGCCGAGCAGGCGGTCATCGCCGAGGAGGCAGGGGCGGTGGCCGTCATGGCCCTGGAGCGGGTGCCGGCGGAAATCAGGAAGGCCGGGGGGGTCGCGCGGATGGCCGACCCGGCCCGGGTCACGGAGATCATGGACGCGGTCTCCATCCCGGTCATGGCGAAGGTGCGGATCGGCCACTTCGTGGAGGCGCAGGTCCTCGAGTCCCTCGGGGTGGACATGATCGACGAGAGCGAGGTGCTCACGCCCGCCGATGAGCAGTTCCACATCGACAAGAGCCTCTTCTCCGTCCCCTTCGTCTGCGGCGCCAGGGACCTCGGGGAGGCCCTCCGCCGGATCGACGAGGGTGCGGCCATGATCCGGACCAAGGGGGAGGCCGGGACGGGAAACGTGGTCGAGGCGGTCCGGCACATGCGGAACATCATGGGCGAGATCCGGGCCCTGCAGGGCAAGTCCACCCAGGAGATGATGGACCGGGCCCGGGAGATAGAGGCACCGGCGGGCCTCGTCCTCGACGTGGCAAAGCGCGGCCGGCTTCCGGTCGTGAACTTCTCGGCGGGCGGGATCGCCACCCCCTCGGACGCCGCGATGATGATGCAGCTCGGGGCCGACGGGGTCTTCGTGGGATCCGGGATCTTCCTCTCCCAGAACCCGCAGCAGATGGCGAAGGCCATCGTCGAGGCCGTGAACCACTATGACGACCCCCGCACCATCGCCGAGGTCTCGAAAAACCTGGGCGAGGCCATGAAGGGCCTCGACATCCACCTCCTGAAGCCGGACGAGGTGCTCCAAACCCGTGGGCGTTAGGATCGGCGTCCTCGACCTCCAGGGAGATGTCTCGGAGCACGTCGGGGCCTTTCGGGAGGCCCTTGCCGAATCCGGTCTCTCCACGGGATCCGGAGTCGTTCCCGTGAGGAAGGCCGGCCAGATCCCATCACTCGACGGGCTCGCCATTCCGGGCGGCGAATCCTCTACCATCTCGAAGCTCATCGATAAGAACGGGATGAGGGAACCGCTCCGGGAGTTCCGGGGCGGGATCTTCGCCACCTGCGCCGGCCTCATCGTCACGGCAAAAGAAGTCCCCGATCCCCGGGTGAAGCCCCTCGGTATCCTCGATATTGATGTGGAGAGGAACGCCTTCGGCCGGCAGAAGGATTCCTTCGAGGCCGATCTCCCCATCCGGGGCCTGGAGACCCCCTTCCATGCGGTGTTCATCCGGGCACCGGTCATCTCCCGTGTCGGTGACGGGGTGGAGGTGCTTGCCACGGTGGACAAAGCGCCCGTCGCGGTACGCCAGGGGAAGCATCTCGGACTCAGCTTCCACCCGGAGCTCTCGGGGGACAGGAGGCTGCACCGGATGTTTCTCGAAGGTATCCAAGAACCGGACGGAGAACTGCCATGAGAGGTGCACGGTGAAGGTCATCCCGGTCGCAGGACTGTCGGGTTCGGGAAAAACGACCTTCATCCGGAACCTCATCCCTCTCCTCCGGGAGTTCGGGCCGGTGGGCACCGTGAAGCATGCCGGGCGCCATGGCCTGGATCTGCCGCCCGGGAAGGATACCACCGTCATGTTCGGGGCAGGCGCCGCGGCGGTCGCCGGGATCGACGGGGAGAAGATGCTCCTCACCCTCGGGGACGCCTCCCTCGCCACCGCCCTCGATATCCTCTCAGAGCGGGGGGTTGCAACGGCCGTGGTGGAGGGCTGGAAGAGTATCCCCTGGCCGAAGGTGGTCATCGGGGATCTCGAGACCGACGGGTGCATTCTCCGGAACCCTGGCCCGGCAGAGGTGATCAGGCAGCGGGACCGGTTCCCCGATTACTTCACCGTCGGGGAAATCCTGCGCGAGCTCGGGGAAGGCCGCAGGGAAAAGGGACAGGCCTGCACCACGGCGACCGCCACCATCCCTCTGCCTGCCGGGTTGAAAGAGGACTCCCTCTCCTCCCTCGAAAGCGCGCTGCCCGGATTTGTGAACGGGATGAAAAACCTCCCGGGCGCCCCCGGTGTCCGGGCCGCCATCCGGCGGGGCTCTCTTGTCGGGGGCACCGACGAGATCCTCATCGCGGTCGCCGCGGGGAGTGGTGAGGAGGCCGCGACGGTCCTGCAGATCGCCCTGTCCCGGCTGAGGAAGATCCTGGACGGAACTCTGATACCTGTGCGTCGCAGAGACTGACTTCAGGGAGATGGATTAAGAGAGGATCCCTGCCAGGAGCGAGGCGAGCCCCCCGATCCCCTTCTCCTCCTCCGGGGTCGGTCTTTCTCCGGACGAGGCCAGGTCGGGCTGGATCCCGACGAGGGTGACCGGTGCCCTCGCCTCCTTCTCCAGGTACTCCATCACGACGGGGAGCGGAAGGGCGTGGGTGACGAGGAGGTCTCCTTTCACCTCGCAGGCCTCGATGATGCCGAGGGTGCCCGGCTCCTTCCCCATCACGGCCGCGTCGAGGAAGAGGATGTGGGCGGGTTTGAAGCGACGGACCGGGGCGGTGATGCTCTCGGGCATCGTCCCGGCGAGGAAAACCCTCACGCCCCGGAGCCCGAGGGCCTCGATCCCCCCCGCGGCAAGCATCCCGAGCCGGTCATGGGGGTTCAGCTCGTCCCCGATCCCGACCACCGCGAGGGGAAGGGCATGGGCGAGCCTCTCGCGGAGGACGGGTTCGAAGCCGGGGGAGTCGCTGCACCTCACCCGACCACGACCTCGCGGTCGGCCCCGGCTCCCGAGAACTCGCAGGTGAGCCGGATGGCCTTCGGTTCCTGGGGGCAGTACTCCTCGCAGAGGCCGCACCGGATGCAGCGGTAGATGGCGACCTGGGGCTTCTTCTTCCTCATGAGTTTCTTCCCCTTGACCTCCATCTCCCGCGGGCCCTCGACCATGACGATGGCCTCGGCGGGGCAGACTCGGGAGCACCGGCCGCACCCGATGCAGTTTTCGTCGACGTATTCGACCCGCCCCCGGAAACCCTCGGGAACCGGGACCTTCTCGAAGGGGTAGCAGATGGTGGCAGGCTTCGAAAAGAGGTTCCGGATCATCTCCCTGAGCACCGAGAACCGGTCACCGGCATCGACGAGGATCTCGTACACGGTGGCCACCTACACCACCCCCCAGACGGTCATGATGAGGACGAGGGCGATCTGGAGGAGGGCGGCGTTCGCGAGCCATTTCCAGCCCACGTTGTTCAGCTGGTCGATCCGGATCCTCCCGGTCATGACCTTCACCGAGGCGAGGACGAGGAGGATGGCGATGGTCTTTGCGAGGAAGAAGAGGAACCCGGCGATGGCGGCGATGGCTCCCGCGGGCATCCACCCGGGCACCGAGGGTCCCCCGAGGAAAAGGGCCGCGACGAGGGCGGCCCCGGCGACGAGGGCCATTTCGTTCGTGAGGCACATGAGGGCGAGCCTGCGGCCCGTAAGCTCGGTCCAGGGGCCGGCCACGATCTCGGTCTCGGCCTCGGGGATGTCGAAGGGCGTGCGCTCGAGCTTGGCCTGGAGCCCCACGAGGGCGACGACGAAGCCGATGGGCTGAAGGAGGGCGAACCAGGGATGGTTCGCCTGGAAGGCGGTGATGTCCGAGACGGACCAGGACCCGGCCATGATGGCGGGGGCGAGGAGGGCGAGGAAGAAGGGCACCTCGTAGATGAAGAGCTGGGTCACCGCCCGGACGCCCCCGACGGTGGAGAAGACGTTCCGGGAGAGCCATCCCACGAGGAAGAGGGCGATGGTCGGGAGGGTGAGGAGGTAGAGCACGAGGACGAGGTCCCCCGGGAAGGCGAGGGGCGATGGGCCGATCACCGGCACGTAGAGGAACGCGGTCATGACCGCCGCGAGGGCGAGGACCGGTGCCGCATCAAAGGCCGGGCGGTCCACTCCCCTCGGGTCGATGACCTCCTTCCCGAGGACCTTGATGAGGTCGGCGAGGGGCTGGAGGAGGGGCGGGCCGACCCGGTGCTGCATCCGGGCCGCCACCTTCCGGTCCAGGTACGCGAGGAAGAGGGCGTATGCGGCGAGGAAGAGGAACCCCGGGAAGACGAGGATGTAGAGGACGAGGAAGAAGGGATCCATCAGTCCTCACCTCCGGAGTCCTTCACGACGGTGATCCGCGAGGTGCAGGAGAGGCCGGGCCGTGCCCGGCCTTCCGTGCCAACGACCGTCATACGGGAGGTGCACGAGAGGCAGGGATCGATGGCCGCGACGATGACCGGGATGTCCGCGATGTTCTGGTTCACGAGGCACATGGCGACAGAGGTCCAGTTGGCGAGGGTCGGGGTGCGGATGTCCAGCCTGTCGACCCTGTCAGTGCCGTTCGTCTTGATGTAATGGGCGAGCTCCCCCCTCGGGGCCTCGTACCGGGAGAGGATCTCCCCGACCGGAGCCTTCTTCGGAGCCTCGACGGTGATGGAGCCGTCGGGGAGGTGCTCGAGGCAGTACCGGACCATCCCGATACTCTCGCCGAGTTCCCCGATCCGGACGACGGTCCTCCCGTACACATCCCCGTCGCTGGAGGTCACGACCTTCCAGGGGATCTCCCCGTACGCGAGGTAAGGGTCATCCCTCCGGACATCGTAGTCGACCCCGCTCGCCCGGGCGGTGGGCCCGACCGTCCCGAAGCTGAGGGCCTGGGCCTTCGTCATCTTCCCCACTCCCCGGAACCGGAGGATCATGGTCTCCTGCCGCTTCACCATCTCGGTGTACTTCACGAGCCGCTCCTCGAGCCTCGGGAGGAGGGAAAGGGTTTTTTTCACCTGGGAAGGGGGGATGTCGCGCCTGACCCCCCCGATCTCGTTCATCCCGTAGTTCACCCGGTTCCCGGTCAGCTCCTCCAGGATGTCCTGGACCACCTCCCGGTCCCGCCAGGTCCACATGAAGAGGGTGTTGAAGCCGATCTCATGGGCGGCAACCCCGAGCCAGAGGAAATGGCTATGCATCCTCTCCAGCTCGGCGATAATGGTGCGGATGTACTGGGCGCGGGGCGAGGCCGAAACCCCCATGATCTCCTCGACGCCCTTCACGAACGCGGTCCCGTGTGAGTGGGAGCAGATCCCGCAGATCCGCTCCAGGAGGGGCACGACCCGGATGAAGTCCCGCTGCTCGGCGGCCTTCTCTATCCCCCGGTGGTTGTAGGAGATATCGAGCTCCAGCCGGACGATGGTCTCCCCCTCGGCAAAGACCTTGAAGTTCACCGGTTCCTTGAGGGCCGGGTGCTGGGGCCCGATGGGGACGGTGATCTCCACCATCTACTTCACCTCCTCCCGGATGCCTCCGTAGAAGGTCCCCTTCACCGGCTTCCAGTCCTTCCTCAGGGGATACTCCTTCAGAGGCCAGTCCTCGTTCAGGATGATCCGCGCGAGATTCGGGTGCCCCTGGAAAATAATCCCGAAGAGGTCGTGGATCTGGCGCTCGTAGATGCCTGCCGGCGGGAGGAGGTCGTGCACCGAGGGAAGGGCGGGGTTTCCCCGCGGGATGTTCACCCGGATGGAGATCACGAGCCGGTGGGGACCGGTGAGGTGATAGGTGAGCTCGAAATGTTCCCCCGCATCCGCCGTGCTCATCTGGATGAGGTGGTCGCAGGAGATGGGCCCGAGGGCGGCCTTGATGGCGTCGCGGGCCATTCCGAGCGTCGTCACCACCTGAACCTGGTTTGACCGCACCCGGGCGACCGGCCCGAATCCGGCGAGGGCCGCCTCTGCCGTCTCCATGCCGAGGTCCGTCATGCACCCGCCTCTGCCTTCTTCTCCGATGCGGCGGCCTCTACGGGCTGCCTCTTCATCCGCCACTCCTTTCCTCCCCGGGACAGGTCCTCCCCCGCGATGCGGAGGGTTTCGACCACGGCATTGATGATCTCGTCGGGCCGGGGCGGGCACCCCGCCACGTAGACGTCCACGGGGACCACCTGCTCCACCTCGTCCATCACGTGATAGAGCCCCTGGAAGACACCGCCACGCCCGCCGCAGGCACCCATGGCGATGACGTACTTGGGCTCGGGCATCTGCTCGTAGATCCGCCGAAGGCGCGGCGCCTGTTTCCTCGTGACCGGGCCGGTCACGATGAGGATGTCTGCGTGGCGCGGGGAGCCCTTCGCGAGGATACCGAAACGCTCGACATCGAAGCGGGGAGTCAGGGTGGCGATGATCTCGATATCGCAGGCATTGCATGCCCCGCTGTTGAAGATGGTGATCCAGGGCGACTTCAGGCGTGCCCAGGTGGCAAGGCGCTGTGACAGGGACATGTCCGCTCTCTCAGTCATCTCTCGTCCTCCATGATAGCATCACTGCTCCCACCGCAGCACCATGACGGCCACCGCGATGATGGCGAGGTATCCGATCGTCGCGAGGGGGCTCGCCGACGGTGGGGCCGTGGCGATGACGAGGGCGGCCACGTGGGCGAGGGTGAAGAAGATGGCCACGTAGAAGAACTGGTAGGACGGCTGGTAGGCCTGGGCCTCCCAGGCCTCGCCGCCGACGTACTGCATCCGCTTGTCACCCACGTCGGTGGACGGGGGCGCGATCCTCCTCGCCCAGAGGTAGATGAGGAGGCCGATCCCCATGGCGACCGCGTAGATGACGAAGGGGGAGACGAGGATGTCGGCGAGGGGCACTCAGATCACCCCCCAGGGAAAGAAGGCCGCCGCGCTCCCGAGCCACCCGGTCACCGCCAGGGGGAAGAACCCGAGGAGGACCGTCGCCAGGGCGAGGAGGGCGACCGCGATGGCACCGGAAGGGGGGATCCTCTTCTCCGTTATCCCGCCGGTGCCCGGTTCCCCATGACCGGTAAAGAGAACCGTCGAGAGGAGCGGGACATAGTAGCCCAGGGAGAGGATACTGTTTCCCGCAAGGACGAGGGCGAGGATCACTCCGCCCCAGGTGAGGGTGGACATACCCGCGAGGAAGATGAGGGCCTTTCCCGCAAAGCCCGCGGTGGCGGGAACGCCGATGAGCCCGAGGATGAAGATGGAGAAGGCGATCCCGGTGACCGGATGTCGCCCCCCGGCCCCTTTCATGCCGGCGACCTCCGTGGTGCCCGAGGCCGCGGAGAGAAGGTCGGCGGAAAGGAAGGCCCCGGCCTTCATGAGGCCATAGGCCACGGCGTAGAAGAGGGCCGCGAGGATCCCGGTGGCGAGGCCATAGGTGACGGCGATCCCGAAGGGAAGGAGGATGTAGCCCATCTGGGCGATGCTCGAGTAGGCGAGGATCCGGCGCACGTTGGTCTGGGCGAGGGCAAGGAGGTTCCCCGCGGTCATGGTGAGGACCGAGAGGAACAGGAGG
>DATGDI010000186.1:0-2372 GCA_035310965.1 Methanomicrobiales archaeon | reverse complement strand
CGTTCGTAGAAGGCCGCAAGCCGCGTGGCAAGATACGCCGGATACCCCTCCTCCCCTGGCATCTCCTCCAGGCGCCCTGATACCTCCCGCAGCGCCTCTCCCCACCGCGAGGTCGAGTCGGCCATCAGGGCCACATCATACCCCATGTCCCGATAGTACTCGGCAATGGTGATGCCGGTATAGATCGAGGCCTCCCGGGCAGCGACCGGCATGTTGCTCGTGTTCGCGATGAGGATGGTCCGCTCCATCAGGGGCTTACCCGTCCTCGGGTCCAGGAGTGCGGGGAACTCGGCGAGCACCTCGGTCATCTCGTTACCACGCTCGCCGCAGCCGATGTAGACGATGATGTCGGCGTCTGCCCACTTCGCAAGGGTCTGCTCTGCCACCGTCTTACCCGTGCCGAAGCCGCCGGGGATCATCGCCGTGCCCCCCTTGCTCACGGGAAATATCGTATCAAAGACCCGCTGCCCGGTGATGAGGGGCAGCGTCGGGTCAAGTTTCTTCTGATACGGCCTTCCTTTCCGAACCCCCCACCGCTGTAAGAGCTGAATTTTCTGTCCGTCCCCGAGGGTGCAAACGGTATCGTCAACCGAAAAGGATCCAGCCCTGATCTCCTGTACGGTTCCCGAGATCCCCGGTGGCACCATGATCCGGTGCTTCATGTTGAACTCGGGGACCGTCCCGATGACGTCCCCTCCACTAACGAGGTCCCCGGTTTTGACCGCGGGCTCAAAGGCCCACTTCCTGCGCCGGTCAAGGCCAGGAACGCTGATACCCCGGGAGATGAAGCTGCCGCTCTTCTCAACGAGCACGGCGAGGGGCCTCTGGATGCCATCATAGATGGAGGAGAGAAGGCCCGGCCCGAGCTCAACGGAGAGCGGGTTCCCCGTGTTCACCACTATCTCCCCGATCTTCAGGCCTGAGGTATCCTCGTACACCTGGACGACCGCCTCCTCGCCATCGAGACGGATGATCTCGCCGTTCAGCTTCTCGTCACCCACCTTCACCACATCATACATCTTTGACCCCCTCATCCCATGCGCCATCACCACGGGGCCAGAGATGCGTGCGACGACTCCCTCTATCATGCCTTCTACCTCCTTACCACGATGTTATACCCGATGGCCCTCTGCAGCATCCGTTCGATATAGCTGGTTCTGTCAATCCTCTTTGCCCGCGAAGGGATGGGGATCATGATGGGGCGGTACGTCTTCTCGATGGTATCCACCAGCTTCTGATCCAGAGCCGCGATGAACTCCTCATTCACGGCAACGATCCCGGTATCGTCCTTGAAGACGAGAGCATTGATGGCTTTTCTCGCCTCTTCCTGGCTCGAGGCCTCGATCACCTCGACACCGGCGAGACGGAAGCCCGGCGCGGTATCGGGATCCGTGACCACGAGGAACCTATACATGGACGAGCTCCTCCCTGATGATCTTCTCGGCCACATCCGCCATCTTGAGCCGGGAAATGATCCGGATATTCGTTACCTCGGTGAACTTTGCCCACACATAGCCGATGGCTATGGCGATGGAGAGGGGATCTCCAAAGAACCAGCTGGTTCCCTTCCGGATCAGGAACCTCTCCAGCTCCTTCTCAAAAACCGAGATCTTCTCCTGCTTGAAGGTCTCCTCGGGAACCTGGCCGAGGAATTCATACGGCGAGCCCGCAAGCTGTTTCAGGGCATCCTTGATGGTCCCTGCCTTCATGAGCGCCGTGAGCCTCTCAACCTTCAGGGAACCACCGGGGATCAGGAACTCCTGCGCGTCCTCGAGGGGAATCCGGTCGCGGATCATCTTCAGCATCGAACGGAGATTCGTTACATCGATCTCGGTCGCAACCATCTCCCGCATACTGCGATCATCATAGGTCTCGCCACGAAGCGATTCGAGGGCATTCTCAAAGTAGAACTTGTCAAGGGCGTACTCCATCACCGCGAGATCCCTCTCCTCACTGAAATCCTTGAAGTGCCGGGTCAATGGCACTGAGTACGCGATCCTCCAGGTGGCCAGAAGATCGATGACGCCCCGGACGTCCGGCTGCTTGACGAGTTCTACCAGGGTCGCCTCGTCGAGTTCCCCGGCGGGGATGAGGCACCCCAGGATCTCCGATGAGGGCTCATGAATGTTCTTGCCGCGAAGGACCGTCTTGATGTTGTGCACGTCCCAGCGGTTCAGGAGGATCCTCGCGTACTTCTCCTCGATTTCCTCCTCGAAGAGGGAGTAGATCCTTCGGAACAGGCGGGCGATGTCCATCCGCAGAGCGACCTCGAGGCAGGCAAGCCCCGCATTCTGGACGGCTGCCTTCTCCAGCTCCTCCCGATAGGACGTCTTCTCGAGCTCGGTGATGATGGCATCGATGTCGGGTTTGAG
>DATGDI010000185.1:0-2706 GCA_035310965.1 Methanomicrobiales archaeon | reverse complement strand
AGGACTATGACCGCAAGAACCCCGAGCGGTACCACCAGTACAAGGTCCTCTCCGGTCGCGAGCGATTCATCGAGAAGACCTGGGGGAAGAACCGGGTCGTCCGGGTGTTCTCCACGCCGGGATGCACCGGGTGCCGCGCGGTCAAGGAGTTCCTGAAGGCAAGAAACGTCGAGTTCACCGAGATCGACATGGCGGCGGACGAGGCGGCGAGGAACTTCGTGATGGAAAAGACCGGGTTCCTCGGTTCGCCCGTCGTGCAGATCGGGGACGAGTTCATCGTCGGGTTCGACCCGAAGAAGATGGCAAGGGCCCTCGGGTGAGGGGGATCAGGCCGGGACCAACCTCCGGCCCGGGTCCACTTTCACCCCCTCCCGGCCTTATCCTGATAAACCTGCCCCTCTTTTCCTCCCCATGGAACATCGCCCTGACTTCCGGTGCCCCGGATGCGGTTCTCTCCTCACGGGTGAGACCCCGATCCCGGGCATCTGGGAATGCCGGTACTGTGCCTGTTTCTTCCCCGTGGACACCGGACCGGGGCCCGGCAGGGATTCACCCGACGGGGCCCGGAAACGGGGCCGGGCTATTTCCGGATTCCGGTGATCTTCCTCTTCACCTCGGGAGAGTCGAGAGCCTCGAGGAACTGCTTCCGGAAACCGGCTCCCCCGATGCACCGCTGGAGGGCCTGCTTCACCACCCGGTCGTCCAGGGCGCGGACCAGGTTCTGCTTGAACTCGTCGAGGGACCGGAGCTCCGACATCGTCAGGTCCCCCTCCATCCTTCCCTTTTTCTGGTCGAGGAGGTCCTTGAGGTCTGACTCGGAGACCTTCACGAGACGGCCCCTCCGCAGGGCCTTGATCTCCCCGTGCTTGATCATCGTCTGCATCACGGTGAGGGAGACGCCGAGCCTTTCGGCCGCCTCCTTCGCTGAGATGAGTGTCTCGGCCATGCGGGGAGGATACACCCCGGTGTTCTTAAGGATTCCCCCGAATGGCAAAGGCCGTCAGGTACATATGGTCCGGGGATGATGGGGGAGTGAAGGAGGGATGTGAAGTGGCAACCGATCCGGTCTGCTATGGCGAGGTGGACGAGGAGACGGCGTCGCAGGTCGTCACCTACAAGGGAGAGAAGTACTACTTCTGCACCCCGAGCTGCAGGAAGAAATTCGAGGAGAACCCCGGGAAGTACACGAAGCTTGGAGTACCCTCCAGGATCGATCCCGGGATGACCTGTTAGTTCAGGGAACGGGGAGAAAAGCGGGTCAGCAGCCGCACAGGAAGAAGGCGTAGCCCTGGAACCCTTTCACGGGGTGAACAGTTCTCTCAGGAAGAACCGGTACGGGCCGAGCTTCCCCCCGAAATTGGAGGCCCCGATGAAGAGGACCTTTCCCGTCCCCGTCGCGGCCTCGATCCCCTCCCTCATGGCCCCCTTCACCGATTCCTCGTCCATCCCGTTGATGACGATCTCGTAGATGGAGCCCACGCCCTCGGGGACCTGGGAACCCTCGATCCTCCCCCTGAGAGCCGGACAGAGAGGGTGGTTCGTGCTCGCGGGCATCGGGAACCGGTAGTTCCTGCACCCGACCTTCGAGCCGCTCGCGACGATCCCCCCCGGGAAACTGGTGATGACCCCCCCGAGGCCCGAGACCTCCTCCGCCGCGGCCTCGGCAGCGGCGAGGGCCGAGGGCCGGTCCCTTCCCATGACAAGGAAGTTCCCTCCGGCGATCCCGGGCACGACCCCGAACCTTTCCTCCCCCACGTACTCTCCCTCCATGGTCGGGATCCTCCAGCACCTCCTCCCGCCGACGGTGCACCGCTCCTCGTAGGAATCCCCGAAGTAGTGCATCCCGGTGAAGAACCGGGTCTCCGCTTCCGGGAACCCGTCGAAGGCCGAGGCGGTGGGCACGGGGAGGATGCACTGGGCGACCCGGGCCGAGACAATCGCCTTCAGGTTCTTCTTTTCCGAGCAGATGAAGATCGAGACCCCCTCCCGGCCGTCGGGTGTCTCCTCAGGGGAGACGCATCCCTCGATCCCTGCCTCGCAGGGGCAGCCGATTCGGGACGTCGCAAAACCGGTTGCCTCAAAGGCCGCCCTGTACGCCCATTCCGGGCTTTCCGCGGTGATGACCACCCTCGCCAGCCAGACGGGAAAGGCCTCGGCATAGGTGTCCAGGATTACCGCGCCGTTCCGCTCCATGATCACCCAGCTCCGTCGGAGTAGGCGATCCCGTCCTCGGTGATGATCAAGTTCATGTGGATGTCGTTCTCATCGCAGGGGATCTCCTCCGCCTCCTGGCAGGCAAAGGCGATGCCGATCCTCCGGATCCGGGGATTCCTCGCCAGGAACCGGTCATAGTAGCCTGCGCCGTACCCGAGTCTTCCCCCCCTCCGGTCGAAGCCGAGCATGGGGAGGATGATGGTGTCCACCTCCTCCGCCCGGGCCGGGATCTCGCTCCCGATGGGCTCGGGAACCCCGAAGGTGGAGAGGACGAGGACGGAGGGATCCTCCAGGTACGAGAGCCTGAGGCTCACATCCTCCCGGACGATGATGGGGACGATGACCGGGTTTCCGGAGGCGAGGAGATCATCGATGAGGGGTCTCGTATTCGCCTCGAGCTCCTTCGAGGAGTAGACCATCACGGTCTCGCCGTCCCGGATGAAACGGCGGACGAGCCCGCAGATCCGCCGGCTCCTCTCGAGCCGCTCCCTT
>DATGDI010000184.1:0-2477 GCA_035310965.1 Methanomicrobiales archaeon | reverse complement strand
GCGCGTACCGGGGCCCCCGTCCCCTCGCATCGATGACGAGGAGGTCGATCCCGGCGGAGGAAAGGGCCGGCAGCTGGTCGACGAGGCAGGTCTCGACGGAGTTGAGGATCCGGGTTCTTCCGCATGCATCCTCCCCGACCGGGAAGATCCGGTCTGTTCCGTCCCGTAGCCCGACGAACCGATCCCCCCGGTCCGGTCCCCGCCTTTCCGGGAGCAGGCCGCGGAGCCGGTCCTCGCTCACCATGACCTCGAGGTTCCCCTCCACGAGAAACCCGAGCGGGGTGCGAACCCCGGTGCTCCTCGCCCGGGGAACGAGCTCCCGGAGATCCTGCAGGGAGAGCTCGGGTGAGAGGGTGAGGGAGGAAAACCGGGGTGAGAGGACCCGGACCGAGCGGGCATTCCAGACGTTCAGCCCCGCACCCCCGTGGAGGGGCAGGCCGGGGAAGATGGAGCCGGCCGCAAGGGCCGCGCCGGGCCCCTCCACCATCAGCCCCGGAGGGGACGGAAACTCCGGATCCCCGGAGAACCGCCCGGTCAAGTCAATCCAGGGGTCCCCCGTGATTCTCGGCCACTTCCACAGGAGGGTCCAGCCTGAGCCCCGGGCAACGGTTGCGGCCTCCCCGACGATCCCGTGTGCCATCTCAACGGGAGTGGCGACCCGGGTGTTACCTGTCGGGGGTGCAGCCGCCCCCGAAGGCTCGAGGGCGATATACCCCGATCCCTCCTCCACGAGCCCCTCCACCGCGGTGATGGTATCCGCCAGGATGACAAGGGCCTGCTCGCCCTTCGGGGATTCCCCTGTCGACCCCTCCCCGGGAGATCCCGCCAGCCGCTCTCTCGCCCGTACCGCCTCACCGGGCTCCGGCCTTCCCGACGCCACGAGGTATCTCTCCACCTCGGCGAGAAGATCCCGGCGCAACCCGCCGATGTCGCCCTTCCGCGCATAGGTGCCCGCCGGCCATTCGAGGCTGATCTTCCCGATGGAGAACGGAGCATCCCCCCGCCGGGAGAGGATCTCCCCCACCTCCCTTCCCGTGAGCTCCCGGGCGCGGGCGGCCTCGACCGTGAAACCACCCCCCCGGCTGATCACGGTAAGAGGAACACCGTTTCTGATCACGGACCCTTCAAGGACGGGCCTCCCGTCTCCCCCAACCCGGAGGGCAAGATCGACACGGATCCGGGGCCACCTCGGGGCGGGCGTCCCGGCGGAGAAGCACCCACCTCCCCCGGCGAGGCGTGCTCTCCTTGTGATGAAGACCCCTGCACCTTCCGCCACCCCCTCGGCTGCTTCGGGACCGGTGCGAAGCCAGAGGATTCCTGCATCGATGGCCGGCCCCTGCCTGAGAACCATCCCTATCTCCTCCTCCCTACCGCCATGAACCCGGAAGACGAGGCCGTCCCCTTTCTCCGGGATCGCGGATCCGGTGAGCCGGATCCCGACGGATCCTGATTCTGGATCCACGGACTGCACTACCCCCGCGAGGACTCCCCGGTGGCCGGGTGCATCCCGGCCCATGATCCCGTCCGGACCCTCGCAGAGGCACCCTCCGGTGAACCCCCGGCTGAAGGTGAGGGCGAGGGCCTCCTCGTCGGCCGGTGACGGGGTCCAGGTTCCAGCTCCAGAGGGGCCCCTTTCCCCCCTGGATGATCCCGGCTCCAGCGGGACCCGGGATCCCGCGGCGATGGCATCGAGCGCCTTCCGATAGATGCCGGTCACGGTGGCAACGTATTCGGGTGACCGCATCCTCCCTTCGATCTTGAGGGCAGCGACCGGGGCCCGTACAACCCGGTCCAGGAACGGGTAGAGGGAGAGGTCCTTCGTGGAAAGGAGGTACCGGTCCTCAAGGGGGACCGGGGCCAGCCGGCGGGGACGCCCGTACTCGTCGGCCCCGCCCCGGACGAGGGTGTAGGGCCTCCGGCACGGCTGCGCGCACCGGCCGCGGTTCCCGCTCCTTCCCCCGATGGCAGAGGAGAGGAGGCACTGCCCAGACCAGGAGTAGCAGAGGGCCCCGTGAGCGAAGACCTCAAGGCCGATCCCGAGGCGCCGCGCGGTCTCCCCCATGCACTCCACCTCTGCGAGGGAAAGCTCCCGGGCGAGGACGACTCTCCGGAGACCGAGGGTGGCCGCCCATTCCAGGCCCTCGCGGCTGTGCAGGGTCATCTGGGTGGAGGCATGGAGGGGCAGGTCCGGGATCACCTCCCTCGCAAGGGTGGCGAGGCCCGGATCCTGGACGAGGACGGCATCCACTCCCGTTTCCCGAAGGGAGATCAGGTACTCCGCCGCGTCCGGTATCTCCCGGTCGTGGAGGAGAGTGTTCACGGCCACGTAGATCCTCGCTCCCCTTCCGTGGGCGAACTCCACGGCCTCCCCGAGCTCCTGGTCATCGAAGTTCGCCGCGTACTGGCGGGCCGAGAACCTCTTTCCCCCGAGGTACACCGCGTCCGCTCCGCAGGAGACCGCTGCCTTCAGGGCCTCT
>DATGDI010000183.1:0-11356 GCA_035310965.1 Methanomicrobiales archaeon | reverse complement strand
TCGAGGACGGGGTCTCGTGGAAGGGATGCATCCGCTCCTGGAAGGAAAAGGGGGGTACGGTTGTGCATCTCACGATGTACGGGATTCCCCTGACCGAAACCATCGGGGAGATCCGGATGGCGGAGGAGATCCTTGTCGTCGTCGGGGCCGAGAAGGTGCCCGGGGAGATCTACGGCCTTGCCGATTACAACGTCTCGGTGACGGGCCAGCCCCACTCGGAGGTCTCGGGGGTCGCCGTCTTCCTCGATCACCTCTTCGAGGGTTCTACGCTCGGCCGGACCTACCCGGATGCGGAACTCCGGGTGTACCCGAGCCGGAACGGCAAGAGGACCGGGCCGTGAATGCGACGGTCCTCATCGCCGGGTTTGCGACCCGCCACGTCGCCCAGTCCGCATCAAAGGCGGGATACACCGTCTGTGCCGTCGACCATTTCTGCGACCAGGACCTCTCGTGGTACACGGAGGATCGGCTGAAGTTCGAGGAGCTCGACGAGCTTCCCGACCGGATTGCCGAGATGGCGGGCCGCCACCGGATCGACTTCTTCATCCCCACGTCTGGGGCGGAGTCCATCGGGACGCCCATCCCCCTCGCGGGGACCGACCGGAGGACCGCCGCACGGCTCCTCGATAAGATCGAGGTCCAGCGATTCTTCGAGGGGAAGGGGATCCCCGCCCCGCCCCTCGCCGGCGAGAAGGATTTCCCCTACCTCATCAAGCCCAGGAGCGGCGCGGGGGGCTGGCGCAATACGATCATCCGTTCGCCGGAGGACCTCTCCCGGTGGCGGAGGTGGAGCGAGGAACCAGGAGAGATCCTCCAGAAGCAGGTCCTGGGGATCCCGGCAAGCGTCTCCTGCCTCGCAGATGGAAGGCGGGCAGTCGCTCTCGCCGCGAACGAGCAGCTCCTCCGGGGAGGGGACGAGGCTCCCTTCGGGTTCACCGGTTCGGTTACCCCCCTCCTCCACCCCCTCGCCGGAAGGATGAAGGCCCTTGCCGTGGAGGCGGCCGCGGCGAGCGGTTGCGTGGGCTCCGTAGGGGTCGACTTCGTCCTCGGGGAGGAGGCGGTGGCCATCGAGCTGAACCCCCGGTTCCAGGCCACCGTCGACACCGTCGAGGGATCCCTGGGGGTTTCCCTCTTCGCCCTCCACATGGACGCCTGCCGGGGGATCCTCCCGCAACCGGTTCCGGAACCCCGCCGCTGCGTGGCCCGGAGGATTCTCTTTGCGGAACGGGACCTGGTGGTGACGGGGGATATCGCCGGGATGGCTCCTCTCGTGGCCGACATTCCCTGGCCGGGCACGGCCTTCGAGGAGGGGCAGGCGGTGGTGAGCGTGTTCGGGACGGGCCCGGACCGGGCCGGGGCCCTCCGAAACCTTGACAACACCCTTAACAAGCTGGAGCGATATATGGGGAGGTGATGTCCATCGCGGAGATCCTTGAGGACGAGGCGGTCCGGGCCTATCTGAACCGCCTCATCGGCGAGGAGGGGCTCGATCTCCTGGAGAGGTTTCCGGAGGGCGGGGAGTACAGCGACGAGGAGCTGGCCGAAAAGACGGGCATCAACCTGAACTCGGTCCGGCACACCCTGTACACCCTCTACGAGAAGAGGCTCGCCGAGTACCGGAGGCTCAAGAACACCGAGACGGGGTGGCTCACGTACCTCTGGACCCTCCGCCTCGACCGGATCCAGGCCGCCGTCGCCGAGGACCTGAAGATGATGCTCGAGAAGCTCGAGGCCCGGGAGAGCTTCGAGGAGGAGAACGACTTCTACCTCTGCAAGACCTGCGGGACCTTCACCTTCAACGAGGTCGTGGAGCTCGATTTCTGCTGCCCCCGGTGCTCCCAGCCCGTCGAGCACTTCGACAACGAGGCCCTCCTCTCCGCCCTGAAGCGCCGGATCTCCGCCATCCGGGAATGCCTCGGGTATGAATGAGGACCCCGAGGGCATCAGCCGGAGGGAGAACCACCGAGCGGAGCGAGGTGGTGACCCCGAGGGCATCAGCCCGGGGGAGAGCCAACAGGGCGAGGCACTGGCGGTGAACGCGAAGGGCGGCAGCCCGAGAGAGAACCAACAGGGTGAAGCCCTGGTGGTGAGGTGGGAGCAGCTCCTCATCCGGGCAGGCTGCGACAGATCGGTCATCGCCCATGCCCGGGCCGTCACGGCCCTCGCCTTCCTTTTTACGGAAAGCCCTGTCGTGAACCGGGACCTCGTCCGGACCGGGGCGATGCTTCATGACATCGGGCGGGGCGTGACTCACGGGGTCGATCATGCCCAGCGGGGAGCGGCCCTCGCCACCTCCCTCGGAGTTCCCCCTCCCGTCGTATCCATCATCGAGAGGCACATCGGCGCCGGGATGACCGCGGACGAGTGCTCCCTTGAAGGGCTCCTCCCGAGGGACTGCGTGCCCCGGACCCTCGAGGAAAAGATCGTGGCGAACGCCGACAACCTGGTCCAGGGGGACCGGGCGGGGTCCATCGAGGCAACCCTGGAGGCAAGCATCCGGCTGAAGAAGAGGATCCGGCGGCGGATCTTCCGGCTCTGGCTCGAGATGGAAAGCCTCAGATGATGACCTGTTTCACCTGCGGAAGGGCACGGATCTCCTCGAAGAGCCCCCGGGGGACCTTCTCCTCGATGATCACCACGAGCTTCGGCTCTTCCGAGAAGTAGGGATCGGTGACGAAGATCTGGCGGAGGGTGAGGTTGCGGGCCGAGACCACCCTGATGACCGCGCTCACGATCCCCTTTTCCTGGGCATTCTTCGGGAGGACGGTGAAGGCCGAGAGACCGAGGGGCTCGGCCACCCGGGAGAGATCGGGGGTCGCCCTCATGCTCCGAAAGACGGGCGCAAGGGCCGGAACAGAGAGGATCCTCCGGGCCGTGGCGTCCACCACCCGTCGATCCGCCCCGATGGCCGCGGCGACGTGGGTGGCGGGGATCTCCACGCCGTTCGCCACCACCTTCCCGCCGTCGCTCACGCCGAAGCCGTTCTCCAGGATGAACCGTGCGACCCGGGCCTGGGCCGGGGAATCGGCGAACTCCTTCATGATGACGGACCACATGAGAGAGAATGGGCGTTGTATATTTATATACATCCGTGTCCGGAAAGAATCACGATGATGGCCGGAGATCCGGCGGCGATCCCGGGGATTCGCCCCCGGTGGCTGAAGGAGAAGATTCTTGTAATCCCCGGGTGTAGTTATTTACGCGCGAGGGTTGCCAAGCTTGGTCTAAGGCGCCGGCTTGAGGGGCCGGTCTCGAAGGAGTTCGTGGGTTCAAATCCCTCCCCTCGCATCCGTTTTATTTCTTCAGGCTTACGGCCAGGTCCACGTCCACAAGGCTCCCGTACAGGTTGATGTGGTACTTCCCGGGGCTCGTGAAGACCAGCCGCTTCGGGTTCTCGGTCGAGAAGGTCCTGCCGTACCCTTCCTGCCCGACCACCACCCCCGACCCGGCGTCCCGGACCGTGAGGATAAAGAAGCTGTACACCGGATCCCGGCTGCCCGGGGTTACCGAGAAGTCGAGGACCATGGGGGCCTCTTCGACGGTGGCGAGGAGGCCGATGGAGCTCCATTTCAGGGTGTACGAGCCGTTGTATACCTCGGTGAAGAGACCCGGATCGACCCTGTACCGGAGATCGTTCCTCACGAACTTGGGATCGATCTCATAGGGTTCGGCCGGCGGATAGGGCTCAGCCGCCACCACGGGTCCGGGGGTGGGGGTGGGGGTCGCGGAACGGGAGGGTTGCCCGCTGCTGTTCAGGACGGGCTGCGTGCATCCCGCGAGCATCAGGACCGATGCGAGAACAAGGAGGAGAATGAGGGCGGAGGGCGGCTTCATACGAAAGGATCTATCTCCCTCTTTTTATAAAAAAGTGCTCGTATCAAGGGTATCTGCCCGGACATTGTATCGCTGGAAATTGCCCGGAAAATACCGATCTCAAGGGATATCTGGCAAATAAAAAAGGATTCTTTTATATATATTCACAAAGGAATTGTTGCACATGTCACTTCGCCCCTTTCTCCCTCTCCTGGCCATCCTGTTCCTTCTTTCCCTGATCCTGGGTGTCCAGGCCACTGAGATCCGGATCACCACCGATCCGGCCGACCAGACCACTCCCTCGATCTGGGAGAGCAGGATCGTCTGGACCGATGCCAGGGATAAGACCCTGAATGTCTATCTCTATGACGTGGGGACAGGTACCGAGACCCGGCTCGCGAGGGGTACAAAGGACCGGAAAAATCCTGCCATCTGGGAGAACCTTGTCGCCATGGAAGACATGGCACAGGGGAGCCCGAACATTCTCGCCTATGACCTCCTCTCCCAGTCGGGGCGCCCCATCATGACGGCCTCCGCGAACGAGAAGTTCCCCCGGGTCGCGGGGAACTTTATCGTCTGGGAGACCTCCCGGAGCGGGGATAACGACATCGCCCTCTACAACTACACGGGTGCAAGGGAGGAGAAGCTCCCCCCGAGTACCGGGTCCCGGCGGTCGCCCGCGATCTGGGGCAACCGGATGGTCTGGGCGGACACGAGCAGCGGGGCCTCGGCCATCCGGCTCTACGACATCACGACAAAAGCGGAATCCCCGCTGACCAAGGGTACCTCGAGCCAGTTCAATCCCTGGATCTACGGGAACCGGGTGGTCTGGCAGGACAGCCGGAATGGGAACGCCGATATCTACCTCTACGATACCTCGACCGGGATCGAGACGCGGGTCACCACGGATCCCGCGGACCAGCGAAACCCGCGTATCTGGGGCGACAGGATCATATGGGAGGATTACCGGAACGGGAACCCGGATATCTACATGTACACCATCTCGACCGGGAAGGAGCAGGCCCTGACGAAAGACCAGTCCGTCCAGCGCTCACCGGCGATCTGGGGCGACCGGATCGTATGGGAGGATTACCGGAACGGCAATGCGGATATCTACATGTACGAGATACCTGCCGTTCCCGGCCCCTCCTCCCCGGCATCGGGAACACAAGGCCAGGCCTTGCCCATGCCTGGGATCCTGCCCGTGATAGGTGCGGCCCTCTTCCTGGCTATCGCCGGAAGGAGAGCCCGCTGACGATCTTCCGGTGAAGAACCCTCCTCTCCTCTCCCTTTTGTCTGCCACTCTTCCCGGCGAGGGGAGCCCGGGCTCCCATCATGGTCCGGCGGGAGTTTCTCCCTCATCGCCCTCGGAAAGGAGGGCGTCCCGGAGCCTCCGCACTTCGGGGACCTCCTGGATGGCCAGGGCGCCGTCCAGGGCCTGGACCGCCTCGGTGACCTGACCCATGGACACGAGGAGGAGCGCCTTGGAGAACCAGATGTACATATTCATGGGGTCGAGGCCAAGGGCCTTCTCATAGCAGTCGAGGGCCTCTTTGTTCCTGCCGAGTCGCTGGAGGGTCGACCCCTTCTGGTACCAGGCCTTCGCGTTCTCGGGGTCCATGCCGATGACCCGGTCGTAGTACAGGAAGGCCCGTTCATGGTTCCCCTTCATTTCGAGGATCATCCCCATCTCGAGGTTGGATCCCTCGTGCCTGGGATTGATGGAGAGGGCCATCTCGAAGCACTTCTGGGCCCGCTCGGTGTTTCCCGTCCGGGTGAAGATCATCCCCTTCTGGTACCAGAGATCCGGGCTCCGCGGGTAGATGTCGAGTCCTTTGTCAAAGGCACGGAGTGCCTCCTCGTGCCGGCCCAGGTAGGAGAGGATGATTCCCTTGCTGTACCATGCCATCACGTACTTCGGGTCCTTCTCGATGATCCGGTCCCAGGACTGGAGGGCCTCCTCGTACCGGCCCAGCTTCCCGAGGTTCACCCCTTTCTCATGCCAGGCCCGGATCGCGTAGCTCGGGTCCAGCTCGAGGATGGTATCGAAGCACCTGAGGGCCTCCTCGATCCTCCCCATCAGGCCGAGGACGATCCCCTTCTGGAACCAGACGAGGGCCTCCCGGGGCTGGTACCAGATCGCCCGGTCAAAGGCGAGGAGGGCGTCGTCGAGAAGACCCATCGTCTTTTTCACGAGCCCCTTCCTGAACCAGATCTCCCCGTCATCGGGAGCAAGGGCGAGGGCCCGGTCGAACTCCGCCACGGCCTCTTCGTATTTCCCCTGCTCTGCCAGGGCCTCCCCGTGCCGGGAAATTCTTTCTGCCTCACCCTTCTGGGACGATGGTGTCATGGCCTTCCCGCACTCCCCTCTCGTCTCAGCATCGGCCTCGCGGGACGGGAGGGGCAGCCGGGCATCATACCAACATGATATCCGAGTCGGTAATAAACCTACCCCCGGTGGTGTGCTCCCCGATGATCGGTCTTGATCCGGAAGGGGATGCTCCGCCCCGGAGAACCGGTTCGGGGTTGAACACGAGAGGGAAATTCCGTGAACCGGGTTGCAGGGGGTTTGTTCAGCGGGCCGGCCCCTCCTGCCCTGTTCCCGCCTTCAATCCCGCCAGGTCTTGATAGCTTTTTCCTCACGCAGGATCCATTCTACAGGGAGTATGGACGATTCCGTTACCATCGAGATCATCGGCTTCTCGGATGCCGCGTGCGGGCCCTTTCCCTGTGATCCGGACCGGACCTGCGGCCTCGTCGAATGCTTCCCCTCGGGCTCCTTCCTCGCGGCCGTCGACGGGCTTCGGCATGCCCTCGCTTCGAGGTTCGGCGACCGGGTCACCCTGACCGTGACCCTCCTCGATGACGGGGTGCCCGACCGGGTGAAGGCCATCGTCGAGAGGTACCACCCACCCCTCCCCTTCGTCCTCCTCAACGGGAGGGTGACCCCCATCGGGAGGATCTCCTTCACCCGGATCGTGCGGGAGATCGAGGCAGCCCCGCCGGGTCACGGAACGCGTGAGACCCGGCCGGACTCAAGGTCGTAGTAGAGCCCGTACACCCGGATCCTCCCCTCTGCCTCCGCCTCCTTCACGAGCGGATAGGTTCTCAGATGGGTGATCTGGAGCCTGACGTTCTCCATCTCGATCATGCGCCGCCGGCCCTTTTCATCGGGGGCCCGGGGCAGTTTCGCGATGTCGGCCTCCACTTTCGGGAGCACATCCCCCGCGTTGTTCAGCCAGAGGGGAATATACGTATCGCCGGAGGCCTTCCCCAGGGCCTTCATGGCCCCGCAATCGGAGTGGCCGCAGATCACGATTTCCTCGACCTTCAGGTGGCGGATCGCGTACTCGAGGACGGTGGCAAAGGTCCATGACGCGTGGGGTACGATGTTCCCGATGTTCCGGTGGACGAAGAGCTCGCCTGCCTCGGCGGAGGTGATCCGCTCGGGCGTCACCCGCGAATCCACGCACCCGATCCAGAGGGTCTTCGGGCTCTGGCCCCTGGCAAGACCCGTGTAAAATGCCTTCTTCTTCGCAAACTCACCCGTGACGAACAGGTGGTTGCCTTCAAGGAGCTTATCGATCATGACCATCACAGAAAGGCGATGCCGGTCCGGGCCGGCAGAGCCTTACCCTCAACTCTCTCCCGTGACAGATAAAGGATACGACATGAGTTCACGGAGCGGAGAAACGATGAGGATGTGGGAGGAAAACAGGGTGGAGACCGGGTGGCCGGTGGGAGAATACAGCCTACCGCTGGACTGCTCCGAGGTTTGCCTGGCCGACGGTTGCCGCATACCGGGCGAGGACACCGGTGAGAGCCCTCTCTTTCGGCCTCCAGGATCGGCGACGCTTTGCGAGCTCCTTCTCCGGCACCGCGAGATCGAGTCTCATCTTCCCGATATCGATCTCGATGATGTCCTTCTCCCGGATAAGAGCGATGGGCCCGCCGGCCACCGCCTCGGGGGCAACATGACCGATGCAGGGCCCCCTCGTCCCCCCGGAGAATCTGCCGTCGGTGACGAGGGCCACCCGCTTGTACCCGAGCCCGTGGATGGCCGAGGTCGGGCCGAGCATCTCCGGCATCCCGGGGCCACCCCTGGGCCCTTCACCCCGGATAACCACCACGTCCCCTTCCCTGATTCTCCTCGCGAGAATCGCCCTCATGGCCTCCTGCTCACCGTCGAAGACCCGGGCGGGGCCCCGGTGGCGCCACATATCCTTTTCCACGGCGGCGGCCTTTACGACGGCCCCGTCTGGAGCGAGCGTGCCCCGGAGCACCCGGAGGCCGCCCGCCGCGTGTATCGGCTGGCGAAGGGTATGGATGATCTTCGGATCGGTGACCCGTGCCATCGCCGCGATCTCCCGGATTCCAGGGCCTGTCACGGTCGGGGCGTCCTCGAGTACCTCCTTGAGCCGGGACAGGACGGCCGGAATGCCTCCCGCCCGGTGGAGGGCGAGCATGGAATGGGGACCGGCGGGCTGCATGTCGCAGATATGGGCGATCCCGGCCCCGATTTCGTTAAAGGTGTCGAGATCCAGGGGAATGCCCGCCTCCGTGGCGAGGGCCATGAGGTGGAGGATGGTGTTCGTGGATCCCCCGAGGGCCATGTCGACCCGGATGGCATTCCGGATGCTCTCCGGAGTGACGATTCCGCGGGGGGTGACCTTTTCCCTCACGAGATCCAGGACCCGCTCCCCGCTCTGCCTCGCGATCCGGAGTTTCCCGGCGTCCACCGCGGGGATTGTCGCGCAGCCGGCAAGGGACATGCCGAGAGCCTCGGTGACACAGGCCATGGTATTTGCCGTGTAGAGTCCCTGGCAGGAGCCGCAGCCGGGCATCGCCGCACACTCCAGGGCGGCGAGCTCCCCCTCATCCATGGTCCCGGCGGCGACCCTCCCCACCGCCTCGAAGACGTCGATGAGGGAGAGGTCCTTTCCGCCGAGGGAGCCGGGGAGCATCGGCCCGCCGGTGACGAGGATGGACGGGACATCGCAGCGCACCGCCGCCATGAGCATCCCGGGAACGATCTTGTCGCAGGTGCCGACGCCCACGAGGCCGTCGAAACGGTGGGCCTCCACCATGAGCTCGATGGAGTCGGCGATGTTCTCCCGGGAGGGAAGCGAGTACCGCATCCCCTCGTGCCCCATGGCGATCCCGTCGCAGATGCCGATGACCCCGAACTCGAAGGGCACCCCGCCCGCCGCGGCGATCCCCTCCGCGACCTTTGCGGACAGCTGCCGCAGGTGCACGTGGCCGGGAACGATGGTGTTCCAGGCGTCGGCGATCCCGATGAAGGGCCTGTCCATCTCCCCCTCGGTGACCCCGAGGGAGCGCAGCAGGGCGCGGTTGGGCGCCCGGATATATCCCTTTTTCACTTCCTCGCTTCGCATAACTCCTCACCCCGGTAGAGGCCGACGACCTCCCCGATGACGATCACCGCGGGGGGCCTTACCCCCGCCCTCCTCATGATCTCCCCGATCTCGCCGAGGGGCCCCGTGGTGACCCTCTGGCCCGGTGCAAGGCCCCTCTCGATGATGGCGACCGGGGTTGCCGGGTCCCGGCCACGGGCGATGAGCTCCCCCGCGATGGAAGGGAGGTTCTTCACCCCCATGAGGATCACGATGGTCCCCCGGAACCCGGCCAGGAGGTTCCAGTCGATGCCGGACTCCTCCTTCCCGGGCTCCTCGTGGCCTGTGAGGATGACGACCTCGGAGGCATATCCCCGGTGGGTCACGGGGATGCCCACGCACCCGGGGACGGCGACGGCGCTCGGGACCCCGGGCACGAGCTCCACGGGGATCCCCGCGTCCCGGAGGGCCTCCAGCTCCTCCCCTCCCCTGCCGAAGAGGAACGGGTCGCCCCCCTTCAGCCGGACGACCCTCTTTCCCTCGAGGGCCCTCGCCACCATGATCCGCTCGATCTCGTCCTGCTCGAGGGTGTGCCGCGAGCCCGACTTCCCGCAGTCGATGAGCTCGGCCCCCGCCGGAAGAAGGTCCCGGACGCCTCCCGCCAGCTGGTCATAGAGGACCACCTCGGCCTCCCCGAGGATTCTTCCCGCCTTCACCGTCAGGAGATCCGGGCTCCCGGGCCCGGCACCCACCAGGAAGACCTTACCCCTCGGCGCCATCCTTCCCCCCGGGAATGCAGCGGGCCGCCTCGAGAAGGTCGCGTGCCTTTTCCGCAAGCCTCCTTCCCGCCGCCCGCGCGGCATCGGCATCGGCGACCTCCTCCTCGATCCTCTCGGTCCTCTGCCCGTCCAGGGAGAGGACCTCGGCGATGAGGTGCCCGTCCCTGCAGTAGACCCCGACGGGCGCGAAGCACCCTCCGCCGAGTTCCTCGATGACGGCCCGCTCGGCGTTAACATCCCGCCTCGTCGGGGTATGGTCCAGGGAGGAGAGGGTGATGAGGAGGAGGGGGTCATCCCGGGCCACCACCGCGATGGCCCCCTGGTTCGCGGTGGGAACGAACCGCTCCGGGGGCAACCGGAACCCCCGGAGGTGATACCCCAGCCGGTCGAGCCCTGCCTCTGCAAGGATGATGGCGTGGAAATCCCCGGCCAGGAGCCGCCGGATCCTTGTGTCCACGTTCCCCCGGAGGGGCCTCACCTCCACGGAGCTGTCGTGCCGGAGGATCTGGGCCCGCCTCCGCATGCTCGAGGTCCCCACGATGCTCACGTCCTTCATGGCCGTGGAAAGGGCGAAAAAGTCCGCCGGGGAGTCCCGTTCGAGGATGGCGGCGGTGATGAGCCCACCGGGCCGCTTCGCAGGTATGTCCTTCATGCTGTGGACCGCGCAGTCGATCTCGCCCCGGAGGATGGCATCGTCCAGGGCCTTCACGAAGAGGCCCTGCTCCCCGACCTCGTGGAGGGGGACCTCCGTTTCTTCGTCGCCGCGGGTCCGGACGATGACCGTCTCCACCTCGACCCCCTGGCCTGCGAGGAGCCGGCACACCCGCTCGGCCTGGAGGAGGGCGAGCTTGCTCCCCCGGGTCCCGATCACGAGAGGCATTCGCGGTACCCCCGGGCGATGGCCTCGATGTCATCATCGGAATGAACCGCCGAGAGGAAGTTCGTCTCGAACTGGGAGGGCGGAAGGAAGATCCCCCTGGCCAGCATCCCGTCCCAGAACTTTGCGAAGGCACCGGTGTCGCTCTCCTTCGCCTCCCGGTAATCCCGGGGAGGGGTCCGGCGGAAGAAGAACTTGAACATCGAGCCGAGCCGGACGAAGGATCCGGGCGCATCCCTCGGCAGGGAATCCTGGATGGCCCGGGACATCCCGTCGAGCCTGCGGTACAGGTCGCCATGCCCACGGAGGTACCGTATGGTAGCGGTCCCCGCGGAGAGGGAGAGGGGATTCCCGCTGAAGGTCCCGGCCTGGTACACCGGGCCGCAAGGGGCGATGTAATCCATGATCTCCCTCCGCCCCCCGAAGGCGCCGATGGGGAGCCCCCCGCCGAGGATCTTTCCCAGGGTCGTGAGATCGGGGTGGATGCCGTACAGCCCCTGGGCCCCGCCGGGGCCGACCCGGTAGCCGGTGAT
>DATGDI010000182.1:0-11100 GCA_035310965.1 Methanomicrobiales archaeon | reverse complement strand
CCCACAAGCACCCCCTCCCTTTCGCGGGCCTTGACCTTGTCATCCCGGATGGAGAGGATCACCCCGAGCTCCAGGGCCCGCCCCTTGAGCTCCCCGTCGGTGACGATCCTCCCGTCGTAGAGCTCCCCTTCGAGTCTTTCCACCGATTCCCGGTCGCCGATGAAGGTGATCTCCCGCATGTCGGCGGCCATGACGGCGCCTTCCCTGCCGACGAAGGCCATGACGAGGGTCATGTGGCCATTCCCTCCGCCGGGCCCCGGAGAAATCCACGGGATCCCTGCATGGTGCCCTGCACCGGTTTGGACCCTCCGGGTGAGAAAGATACCGATCGACCCCGATGAAGCTCCCGACCGGATACAATTTCCCGGGAGGAGGAAAACGCTATATATGGCATTCCATAGAGTTCTCCTCATCCACGGGGTTGAAGGAGCTTTTGGCCGGTCTTTTCCTCGCCATTCCCGCGATCATCCTCGTCGCCCGGATCGTCGAGACCTCCCTTGAGACGGTAAGGACCGTGTATATCACCCGGGGCCACACCTACCTCGCCTCCTCCATCGGCGTCGGCAAGGTGGCCGTATGGCTCCTCTCCACCGGCCTCGTCCTCACGAACCTGACGAACATCCCGTCCATCGTCGCGTACATCGCGGGCTACGGCATCGGCACCGTCGCCGGTATGGAGATCGAGGACCGGATCAGCCTGGGGAACGTCGTCGTCCGCATCATCAGTCCCCGGGACCCGGAGCCCCTCGTGGAACATGTCTGCCGGCTCGGGTACGGGATCACCCGGCTGGCCGGGTCGGGACGGTCGACGTCCCAGGTCTCGGTGCTCCTCATGGTGGTCCCGAGGAAGGAGCTCGGCCAGCTCCTCGCGGTCCTCCAGAGGGACTACCCCGACCTCCTCTTCACCGTCGAGGACATCCGGATCCTCCATGACCATGGCCCCATCTACTTCGGGAAGGGGATGAAGCAGGGCTGACCTGGTCCCGCCCCCTCAATCTCCCCCGGAAAGTATTTCGAGGGCCGGGAGAGAGGATTTCACAGGAATGACCCTCGTTACCCGTGGAACCCTGGCTGCCGCCCTCGCCCTCGTCCTCCTCGGATGCCTCCTCGCCGCCCCGGGGTGTTCGGCGACGGAGAAGGGACCCCTCTTTCCTCCCATGACGACACCGGGCCCTGCGACGCCGCCCCCCCTCCCGCAAACAAGCCCACCCCTCACCCCCCGCTCTGCGGCCACGACCCCGACTCCGGTCGACCTGTCGAGCCCCCCGAAAACTCTGGTCCGGACCCCCTACCCCGTCCCTCCCATCGTCGGGACATGGTACGCCCCTCCCCCGGATGACCTGACCTTCGAGTTCCGTCCCGACGGGTACTTCGTCGAGCGGTCCCCGAACTTCCGGACCTACGTGGGGACCTGGAGGATCTCCGAGGAGGGAGAGGGGGACTTCTACGACGCCGACATTCTCGACCGGTGGGGGTACAAGAAGCCGGCGCACCTCCTCTACGCCTCCGGAACCCTTCTCACGAAGGGAATCGGGACGATGCACCGGGTCTCGTAATCTTCTGAAGAAGGTCGTCAGTCGGGGGAGTCCTTCACGTGCCCCATGAGGACCGAGCGGACCCACCCGCGGTTCGTCCAGAGGGCACACCCTCCCCGGGTCTCGGTCAGGCGGTCATGGTGCCTCCGGATCTCCCCGAGGAACCGGGACTGCAGGGCCTCCCTGAGGGGCATCTTCGTGAGGTTTGCGTCGGAGAAGGGGGCGGCGGGGCAGGGCTCGAGGTCTCCCGTGGCACTGACATGGAGAAAACCCCTGCCCGAGGAAAGGCAGCCCCCGAAGGTCTCCGCGTCCCCGGGGAAGCCTAGGAAGATGGCGGGAAACCTGTCCGGGTACTCGCGGAGGCATCCGACGAGGGACCTCCTCTGCTCCCCGGAGAGGACGAGACCTTCCGTCCCCTCCTGCACCGGGACGTACTCGACAAAGGCGAAGACCCGGCACCCGGCCCCGAGCATCCTCTGGATGAAATCCTCATCGGTGACCTGGGCATGGTTCCTCCGGGTGACCGTGAGGGAGCATCCGAAGAAGGCCCCGGCCCGGTCGAGGAGGGAGCAGGTCTCCATCAGCCGCCGGTACACCCCTGCCCCCCGGCGGGTGTCGGTCTCCCCCTCGAGTCCCTCGAAGCTGACGATGGGGACGATGTTCCGCCTGGCCGCAAGGTTCTCTGCCAGGGCCTTGTCGATCAGGAGGCCATTCGTGATCACCCCGAAGATCATCTCCGGGAACTCCCGGGCGAGGGAGAGGATCTCGCCGGCCCGCACCAGGGGTTCGCCCCCGGCGAGGACAAGGAAGGATATCCCGAGATCGTCAGCCTGGGCGACGACGGTCCTGAGTTGATCGGGGGTCATCTCGGGCCCGGGCTCCCGTTGCTGAGCCTTCATGTAGCATCCCTTGCAGGAGAGGTTACACCGCCGGGTGATGGAGGCGATCATCACCGCCGGCACCTGGATCCCCTGCGCCGAGAGTTTCCGCCGCCGGGATGCGGCCCTCTTCTGGGAGACGAAGGTTCCCGCCGCAAAGGAGAGGAGCCGGGGGCGGGAGGCGAGGATCTTTACCGCCTGGTGCAGGACCGCCGTGATACTCTCGTCGAGAACCCGGTTGTAGTACCGGTCGTCCTTCACCTCGCCTGAGCGGGGAGGATAAGGCTGCACCAGGAGCCTGCCACCGGTTATTCCCGGATCCCCCTCTCCTTCTTTCCCTCGGAGGGATCGCCTCCCTTCCTCCTCCGGCATTCTTCGTCCATCATCATGGTCCCCGGGACGGGAAAGTCCTTCCGAAAATCAGCGCCGGCGGAGGAGGATGAAGCTCGCGAGGGCGACGGCCGCCAGCGGGAGGATGACCGGGAGAGGTGCCGGTGTCGGTGATGCCGTGGCCGCGACGGTGGTTGCCCTCGGTGTGGTAACGGGCAGGGTTGTCGGCAGGGTGGTGATCTCGGCGGGAACCGGGGTCCAGGGCAGGACGAACCGGGTCGATTCCGTGAGCCTGGGCTCCACGGACTCCACGGTGACGAGATACAACCCGGGCGGGAAGGTCGAGACGTTCACGTCGAAGCTGAAGCTGTTCAGGGATGAACCCTGCTGGACGGCCGCCGTCCCCGCTGTGCCCGAAAAGCCCCCTCCGGTGCCCTTCTCGGTCGGTGTAAAGGCTGCCGAGACCACGTTCACCTGGAGCAGGTCGCCCGCGGCAAGGTTCGTGGACCCCGAGATGGTGACGATGTCCCCTTTCTTTTCGAGGACGAGGCCCCCGTCCTGCGCCGCCGCGATTCCCGTGAGGAGGACGGCGGAAAGGATGGCGAGGGTCACCAGGTACTTCCCTTCTCTCTCCATGGAATCTTCCTCCTGCTACCCCGGCAAGAATTCAGTTTCACCGGGTCGGGCCGGCTTCGTCGTGGCGGGATTGTCTGTCCATGTTTCCTCATCCGTATTAAGGCTTCGGGAGGTCCCGGAGATTCGAGTACCCGCCGGGGAAAACCCGGAGAAGAGTGCGAGGGGAGGGATTTGAACCCGCGAACCACTTCTGGAGCAGATCTTGAGTCTGCCTCTTTTGACCAGGCTTAGATACCCTCGCTCAGGGAGTATTTCCCCCGGGTTCCATATGAGGTTATCCGGAGGGAAGGGCGGAAATCACGGATCAGATCCTCTTCTCCATCCACACGGTGTCGAAGTACCGCCCCTTCTTCCTCCCGATCTCCCGGAACCTCCCGCACTCGACAAAGCCGTGGCGGGTGTGGAACCGGATGCTTCCCTCGTTGAGGGAGGAGATGCTCGCGAGGAGGCAGGAGATCCCCCGTTTCCTCCCCCCTTCCTCGAGAAAGGCGAGCATCCTCGAACCGATCCCCTTTCCCGTGCACTCTGGTTTGACGAAGTACGTCACCTCGGCGGTGTGGGCGAAGGTGGGCATGGGGTTGTGGGGATGCAGGAAGGCAAACCCGATAAGGGTCCCCTTCCGGTCCCTTGCGGCGACGGTCGGGAAACCCTTCATGACCTCCTCAACCATCCGGAAGAACTCGTAGGGAACACGCTCCGTGGGATAGGCCGCGAAGCTGTGCTCGATGTAGTAGTTGAAGAGGTCGATGACGGCCTCCCTGTCCGAACTCGCGATGGGGGTGAGGTCAAATTCCTCGGGCATCGTCCCTCCTCGGGAAACGGGATTCCTGTCATCCCGTTGTTCTTTCCCGATATAGGTTCTTTGCACCCTGCATGGGGGAGGATCGTTTCGCAACCTTCATCGTTCGGAACCCCGATGAGCGGTTACATGGGTACGTGGTGATCTCCTGTGGCTCTCGTCCTTGAAATAACACCCGCGGCGAACCTCCTCTTCTCGGCCCTCATCGTCATCGTGGGCCTGGTCGCGTACGGAAAGACCCGGAAGGATATCCCCATCTACATCGCCGGAGCCTTCCTCCTCTTCGGGCTCTCCCACTTCGCGACCATCCTGGGCGCCGGGGATGCCATGACCATACCCATCCTCGCGATCCGGATCATCGGATATATCCTGATCCTCGGGGTGCTGTACCTGGGGTATGCACAGGAAGAAGGGAATTAGGGTCAGCGGTTTTTTGCGGATCTTCCCGATCCCGGCACCTCCGTCCCCGAGAGCACGTCCACCGTTGCGTTATCAAAGGGATACCGGGTAAAGCCCTCTGCCCTGAAGGGATCCCGGAAGGTGACCGTGTCGCCGTTCTTCTCCACTGTCGTGATGTATGAATTGTAGCGGTGGCGCCTGACCTCCGGCAGGTTCCGGTACTGCTCTACCTCGGCGGGTGAGACATTCCGGAACTTCGGGAATATCCTGGGCTCGGTCAGGCCGCCGAGGAGGTTCCGGGACTGGATGGAGTACGAGCCGTCCTCGTCCCGGATCACGAACCATTTCAGCGGATTCTTCGTGGGGACGGTGGCCCCGTCGGTGGTCGCGGCGAGGAAGACCTTGAGGAGGGCCTTTCCCCCCACGTACCCGACGAAGATCCACGCCCAGGTCCGGTAATCGGCGAGGGTCGTGACCGAGAGGAGGAGGGTCCCGAGGTATGTCCAGCTCACCACGAGGAGAACGAGGCTCGGCCCCGCGAAGATGCCGGCGGTGTACTTCCGGTCGGTCAGGGGATAGAGGACCGGTATCCCGGGATAGGCAAGGAAGTCGGAGAAGACATGGGTGAGGGAACCCGCGAGGAGGGCGAGGAGGCCTCCTGCGCCGAGCCCGGCGCCGAAGGGCCAGGCGCCCGGCCCGGCCAGGGTGAACATCCCGGTCGCGGCGTACACGAGGCTCCCGATCAGGAGGGCCCCGACGATGCTGTGGGTGAATCCCCCGTGGGTGAAGACATAGTACCTCGGGTTCCTCTCGGGGAACCGCATGAGGAGGATGTCGATGTCCATCGCAACGGATCCGAGGGCCGCGTAGGGGACAAGGTCGGGATGCCCTGCGGCGAGGAAGAGGGAGGATGCGGCCAGGGCATGGGTGACGGAGTCCACGATCTCAGGTTATGCCCTCATGGGGAAATAGGTGACTGAAGAGGGGTAAAAAGGGTGATTATTTCGGGGATCCCGTCACGGCCACCTTCGGAAGGGAGCCGGGAGTCGCGGCCTGTGCCGGAACGGGGCGCAGGGCTTCGAAAATTGATATTTTCTCGGCCTCGCCTTCGCTCGGCTTTCAAAAATTGAGATTCAGGCAAAGGTTATTTTAACCTCTCCTCCTATTTCTCGTCATACGACGATTTTCCCTGCTGCGCGAGCTGGTGCCGGCCGGTGACCTTCACCCCGACCGGATGCGGCAGAGGATGGCATGACGGACGATTGTCCATGGTGAATCGATGAACAGAATCCTCGTCGCCCTCGGCCTTGCCCTTGTCGTGGGTGCATCGGCCACGGTCGGTGCATGGGCTTTCCTCGACTCCCAGAAAAACAGCGTCGGACATCCGGATACGGTCCTCGTGGCATGGTCACCCTTCGAATCCACCGCCCTCTTCTGGATCGCCGAAGAGATGCATTTCTTCGAGAGGAACGGCCTCAACATCACCCTCCGGAGATACGATTCCGGGGCAGGCTCCCTGGACGGGGTGATGAAGGGCGAGGCGGACCTTGCGGTGGGAGTGAGCGAATTCCCCCTCGCCCGGAAGGCCCTCGAGGGAGCGAGGGTGCGTACCCTCGGAAATATCGACAAGGGCCATTTCATCTACCTCGTCGCCCGGAAGGACCGGGGGATCGCCAGGGTCTCTGACCTGAAGGGAAAGAGGATCGGGACAACCGTGGGGACCATTGCTGACTTCCACCTCGGGAGGTTCCTCATGCTCCACGCCATCGGGATGCAGGACATCACCCTCGTGGATGTCAGGACTCCCGAGGGATGGGTGGATGCGGTCGCCCGCGGGGACATCGATGCCATCGCGACCGCCCAGCCCTATGCCGGGAAGGCGATGGGACGCCTGGGGGACAACGCCGTTTCCTGGCCGATCCAGAGCGGCCAGCCCCTGTTCGCGAATATCATCTCCACCGAGAGCTGGATCGAGGCGCATCCCGGATCCGCCGCGAGGTTCCTGGAATCCCTTGCGGAGGCAGAGGAGTACCTCAATTCCCACCCCGCCGAATCCATGGCCATCGTGCAGAGTCGGCTGGATCTCGACCCCGGATACATGGATAGCGTCTGGCAGCAGAACCGGTTCTCCCTCTCCCTGGACCAGTCCCTCGTCCTCGCCATGGAGGACGAGGCCCGGTGGATGATAGCAAACAACCTCACGGATGCACGGACGGTTCCGGACTTCCGGGAGGTCATCGAACCGCGGTTCCTCGAGGAAGTGAGGCCGGGATCGGTGAACATCATCGGGTGATACGGGTGAAGATCCGGACACAGCTCATCATCGGCCTCACCGTCTTTGCCCTGCTCCTCCTCGCCGTCTCGGTCCTCGTGGCCACCACGGCTGACGAGGTGGGCAGGCTCGACCGGCAGAGGGAGGCCGTGAACACCCTGGCCTTCGAGGTCGGGGAGCTCGGTTATCTCACGAATGACTACACCCTGTACCTCGAGCCCCAGCAGGCCGCCCGGTGGCGGGAGAAGTACGATGAGATCGAGGGATCCCTGAAAGGCCTTGCCCCCGAAACCCCCGAGCAGCTGGCCATCGTGGACAACCTCAAGGCTAGCCTCGCGAACGTGCGCCTCGTCTTTGATGATGTCTCGGGGACCGCATCGTCCTCGGCGAGCCCCTCCCTCGCCATGGTCCAGCTCTCGTGGAGCAGGATGACGGTCCAGACCCAGGGAATGGCCTTCGATGCCCGGAGGCTCTCTGACCTCCTGGAGGCAGAGGCCACCCATCTCAGAACAGAGAACAACCTTCTCATCCTCTCCCTGATGGGCCTGTTCTCCGGACTCCTCCTCACGAGCTACTTCCTCTTCTATCGCCGCACGCTGAGCTCCCTCTCCATCCTCCAGGGCGGGACGGAGATCATCGGGGCAGGAAACCTCGGCCATACCATCGCCGGGACATCCGACGACGAGGTCGGGGATCTCGCGCAGGCCTTTAACCGCATGACGGCCTCCCTGAGGTCCGTCACCGCCTCGAAGGCGGACCTCGAGAAGGAAATGGAGGTACGCAGGCTGGCAGAGGCAGCCCTGCGCGAGAGCGAGGAGCGGCTGCGATCCCTCTACGAGACCATGACCGAGGGCTTCGCGAGCCATGAAGTCGTGTACGAGGACGGGAAGGCTGTCGATTACCTCATCACCGGCGTGAATCCTGCCTTCGAACGGATCACCGGGATCCCCCGGGCCGGTGCGGTGGGTGCGAGGGCCTCGGAGCTGTACCAGACGGGGAAACCGCCCTTCCTGGAGGTGTACGCGAGGGTGGCCTCCGGGGCCGGGCCAGAGCACTTCGAGACGTTCTTTCCCCCGATGAAGCAGCACTTCTCGGTATCGGCCTTCTCTCCCGGGAAGGGGAAATTTGCGACGGTGTTCACCGACATCACCGACCGGAAGAAGGCCGAGGAGAAGATCGCCCACCTGGCGTCCTTCCCCGAGCTGAACCCGAGCCCCGTCCTCGAGGTGAACCCGGCGGGGGAGGTGGTCTATGCCAATCCGGCGGCCTCCCAGGCCCTCGGGAGGCTGGGGCTCGGGGAAAATCCCGCCGCCTTCCTGCCGGGGGATTTCGGGTTCCTGCTCCCGAGGCTCATGGAGGGGGATGTTGAGGAGGAGGTGGCCGTGGGGGAGAGGGCATACCTCGTGACCCTGACCCTGAACCCCTCTACCCGGACCACGAGGATCTATGCCCGGGACATCACCGAGCGCAAGAAGGCCGAGGAGGGTCTGCGCGAGAGCGAGGAAAAGTTCAGGGTCCTCGCCGTCAACACACCGGACCATATCCTTGTCCAGGACCGGGACCTGCGGTACGTCCAGGTCATCAACCCGCAACTGGGGCTCACCGTGGAGGAGATGATCGGGAAGACCGATTATGACATCCTCTCGAAGGAGGATGCCGATCACCTCACCCGGATCAAGAGGCGGGTCCTCGAGACCGGCACCTCGGATTTGATGAGCATCCCCCTCGCGGACAGGGAAGGGAACACCCAGTACTTCGAGGGCCAGTACGTCCAGAAGCTCGATACGGCGGGCAGGGTTGACGGCATCCTCGGGTATTTCCGGAACGTGTCAGACCGGAGGCACGCAGAGCAGGTGCTCAGGGAGACCTCCCAGTACCTGGAGAACCTGATCAATTATGCGAACGCCCCCATCATCGTCTGGGACCGGGAACTCCGCATCACCCGGTTCAACCACGCCTTCGAGCGCCTGACCGGGCGGACCGCGGGGGAAGTGATGGGGAAGAGCCTCGAGATCCTCTTCCCGCCCGAAACCATGTCGGATTCCATGGAACACATCGCCCGGACCATGGCCGGCGAGCGCTGGGAAACCGTGGAGATCCCCGTCGTCCACGAGGACGGAAGTATCAGGACGGTGCTCTGGAACTCCGCCCCCCTGTTCGAGGCCGATGGGAAGACGATATCCTCGGCCATTGCCCAGGGGCAGGACATTACCGACCGGAAGCAGATGGAGGAAGAGCTCCACCATACCTCTCAGTACCTGGAAAACCTGATCAACTACGCAAATGCCCCCATCATCGTCTGGGACCCGGAGTTCCGGATTACCCGGTTCAACCACGCCTTCGAGCACCTGACAGGACGGACCGCCGGGGAGGTCACGGGCCAGCGCCTGGAGATCCTCTTTCCCCCTGACACGGCCGCCCCGTCCATGGACATCATCATGAAGGCCATGGCTGGCGAACGGTGGGAGGTGGTGGAGATCCCCATCCTCCACCGGGACGGGAACGTGAGGGAGGTGCTCTGGAACTCCGCGACCCTCTACGAGGCGGACGGGACCACGGTCTCTTCGGCCATAGCCCAGGGGCAGGACATCACCGAGCAGAAGAGGATGATGGAGGAGATCGCCCGGAAGGCCAATGAGCTCTCCGAAGCCAATGCCGAGCTCTCGGCAGAGGTCTCCCAGCGCAAGAAGGCCGAGGAGACGGCGGGAAGGGCCCTCTCGGTCCTCCACGCGGCCCTCGAATCGACCGCGGACGCCATGCTCGTGGTCGATCGCTCGGGGAAGATCACGAGCCGCAACGAGAACTTTACCACCATGTGGAACATCCCGGATTCGGTCCTGCAGACCCTGGACACCCGGGCGGCAATCGATTCGATGGCGTCGCAGCTGAATGATCCCGACGGGTTCTCGGCGCGGATGCAGGAGATCCTCGACCATCCCCAGAGGGAGAGCTACGACATGCTGGAGCTCCTCGATGGCAGGATCATCGAGCGGTACTCGAAGCCCCAGAGGATCGGGACCTCCACGGTCGGGAGGGTGTTCAGCTTCCGGGACGTCACGGACCGGAAGCGTGGGGAGCTCCAGCTCATCGAGTCCCTGGACGAGAAGGAGGTGCTCCTCCGGGAGATCCATCACCGGGTGAAGAACAACCTCCAGCTCACGACAAGCCTGCTGGACATGACCCGGATGAGGACAAGGGACCCGGAGGCGAGCGGTGTCCTCACCGACATCATGATGAAGATCCAGACCATGGCCCAGATCCACACCCGGCTCTACGAGAGCAAGCAGTTTGACCGGATCAACATGGACCGGCAGATCCGGGACCAGATCCAGGCCCTGACGAACATCTACTCGAGCCGGGACCGGGAGATCCTCGTGGAGATCGATTCTCCGGAGGTGTACATCCCTCTCGACAAGGCCATCCCCTGTGCCCTCGCCTTAAACGAGATCCTCTCCAATGCGTACAAGCATGCCTTCAAGGGCCGGAAGAAAGGTACAGTAAAGTACCTGGCAGAGGAGGAGGACGGGCATATGCGGTTTACCATCACCGACAACGGGGTGGGGCTGCCGAAGGGGTTCGACCTCAGCAAGGCGAGTACCCTGGGGCTCAAGCTGGTGAGGACCCTCGTGGAGCAGCAGCTGAAGGGCACCCTCACCATGAGGAGAAACAAGGGGACCGAAGTGATCGTGGATCTGCCCGTGAGGAAGGGGGAGGAGCATGTCTAAGATACTCGTGGTTGACGATGAGGCCATCATCACGATGCAGCTCGAGGAGCGGCTGACCGCCCTCGGGTACGAGGTCGTGGGCATGGCTGCATCGGGGGAGGAGAGCATCGAGAAGGCCCGGCGGCTGAAACCGGACATCGTGCTCATGGACATCGTCATGCCGGGAAAGATGAACGGGATCGAGGCGGCGAAGCAGATCTATGAGGAGATGGGGATCCCGTGCGTCTTCGTCACCTCGTACGCCGATGACGCCATCATCGAGAAGGCGAAGGAGGCGAGGCCGTACGGCTACATCGTGAAGCCCTTCAACGAGCTCGAGATCAAGGCGGCCATCGAGGTCGGACTCTTCCGGAGTGCCACCGAGCCGAGGCCGAGGCGGGAGAAAGGACCGGCCCGGAGGGGGGGGCCTCCCGGGGCGGGACCTGCGGAGGAGGAGGGAGAATCCCAGTACCTGGACCTCCCCGGCATCAAGACCATCCTCCTCAAGGACATCTTCACCGACATCATCCTGTTCCTGTACACCGAC
>DATGDI010000181.1:0-6005 GCA_035310965.1 Methanomicrobiales archaeon | reverse complement strand
TAGTCCACCCAGGCGACAAGGTCACCATCGATAGCAGGTTTCGGACTGGAAGAGGGAGTCTGGACGATCCTCCTTTCAAGCGGGGCAGAAAGGTCAAGGAGATATACATCCGTGTACGGGTTGTCCCGGTTATCGGACCATACAATTCTCTCACCCGATATCTGGGGGTCCATGATGCAGATCCCTAAAGGATTTGCGGCACACAGGGTCTCGGCGACAAGGTTCTCGGTATCCGTGGTGAGATCCCTCATGAAGATGTCCACACCAACGGTGACGTTCCCTGAGTCAGTCCCGTTTACCCAGATAACCCTGTTCCCGGATATGACTGCCTGGATCTGATCGTAAGGTTCACCGGCGACAGCCGAGGAGTCTCCACTCGTGGCATTGTACAGGGAAACGCCGGTGGAATTCACAAAGGCGATCAGATCCCCCGAGATGGCTGCAGTGAAGGCATCGGTCGAGAGGGTGCTCGTGCCTCCCGTCGTGAGGTTCAGGAGGATCAGGTTGTACCCCTCCAGCCAGACGACAAGCCGGCCGCTGATAAGGGGGCTCGCCTTCAACATTCCGTCTGAGGTGAGGCGCGTTTCATTCCCTTCCGAGAGGCTGAACAGATAGAGATCACTCGACCCCTGGTCCAGCCAGACGACGGTGTCGCCCGAGATGTCGGGGTATGCCTGGGGACTCTGGACGTCCGGGGTGATGGTGCACTCAGCGGCAAGGGCTGGGAGCAGGATGAGGGGGAGGAGGAAGGCGACAGCCAGGAGGCACCACCCCATCCGGCCTTTCCTCATCTTTCCCGACCCTGTCATGATAGCGATCTCCTGGGTTCTCCTCCGGCGGCGATCCCTCACTCAGGTGACGTACCCGATCCCCTCGAAATACGCGGGAACCTCCTTCATGGCCAGGGCAAAGATCCCCTGGCCGAGGTTAAAGGAAAGGGTCCTCGGAACGGGCCGGGGAAAGGCCATGGCTACGCCGGGGGCCGAGAAGATGGTCTCTGTGAAGGTCCAGGACCCGGAGTCGAGCATACTGATCCCGGAATTCCGGGTCACGGATCCCCGGGGGTTCCGGAGAACGAGGTAGTTGGAACCTCCGGCGTCGGTGTAGATCCCGAGAACCGGAAAGGAGTGCTTGGGCATGATGGCGGTGCCGGGCTGGAGGGCGGGGAGATTCGGGTAGGTCCAGGCAACCATGGGGAACATGGTCTTCGAGCCGGAGGTCCGGGGCTTCAGCGCGGTCCAGAGAGCATCGGGGCTGTAGGAACTCGTCAGGAGCGACACCGTCTTCCAGCCGGTAAGGGCCGACAGGCACTCCAGAGCATTCCCGTCGGGCATGTTCCCGGCGATGTCGGGTCCTCCGTCCGAGGGGGAGACTCCCCTGAAGAGGGCGTAGAGCTTCTCGTAGACGGCGGGCCAGGTTTCGTTGGCATCCATGGACCGGGCACCGAAGAGGTTCCCGCTCTCGTCCACCGGGAGGCTCTCGGTCTTTGCAGCCGTGAACCAGTTCGACCAGGCCAGCCTGCCAGTGTCCCAGAAATGGACGCTGATATTCCCGCTCGGGTCCGGAATCCGGATCTGTCCCGGGCATGTCCATGCGACGGCGCCGAGGGCGGCAATGAGGTAACAATCGTTGCATGAGCCCTGCACCGGATCGAGGCCCGAAACGGTGTTCCGGTAAAACCAGCTGGGGTTGTAGCCATACTTCGTGACCATGATACGTTCCTCCTTGAGGGGACGGGGATGATGAGGGATTTTCTGGCGATGAGATCCGGATCCGGTCAGGTCGTCGGGATCCCGGGAGTGCGAAACCGGAGACGATCCCCTCGAGCTTCCAGGGGAGATCTTCGAGGGCGAAAAACTCATGAGGAACGCCGTTCATGTCCCGGCGCCGATACGGGAGCTTCGCAGGAATCCTTTCGGATTCTCCGGACACCCCGAGAGTCTACCCCCCTTCCCTCCGCGGCACTCTATATAAGGGAGAACCACGGGTGTCATATATATGCCTTTCTCAGTAGCTTTCCTGCGGTCTTTCGGACAAGGAAGGCGCCAGGGCACGTGAGGAAACGTGGAAGGAGCCCCATCTTTCCGGTCGGGTGGGATCGGTAACCCTTTTTCATCGCGGGCCGATAGCTGATGGAATGGGCCGGGCGGGGAATTCCACGGGAGAAGGAGACGGGGAGAGGCTCACCCCCGCCATGGAGCAGTACCGCTCCTTCAAGGAGCAGAACCCCGGGGCCATCCTCTTCTTCCATATCGGGGACTTCTACGAGACCTTCGGGCCAGATGCCGAGCTCGTCTCCCGGGAGCTCGACATAGCCCTCACCTCCCGATCCCGGGACAGGTCCGGGAACCGGATCCCCCTCGCAGGGGTCCCCCACGACGCCGCCGAGGGCTACATCGGGAGGCTCGTGGCGAAGGGCTACCGGGTCGCGGTCTGCGACCAGGTGGAGGACTCCTCGATCTCCCGGGGTATCGTCCGGCGTGCGGTGACGAGGGTGATCACGCCGGGGACTGCCGACGCTCCGGGTACGGGTGAGCTCATGGGATCACGGTACCTGGCCGGTGTCTGGGCCGACGGGAAAGGAGACCGGGCCGGCCTCGCCTTCCTCGACACGACCACCGGTGAGTTCCTTGCCTCGGTCGCCGGGGAGGCGGAGGGCCTCGGGGACATCCGGTCCGAGATCGTCCGGTACCGGCCGGCGGAGGCGGTGATCCCCCCGGACCTGCCCGTACGACTGAAGGCTATGCTCGAGGCCGAAGGGGTCATCCTCACCGTCTTCAGGGACGAGGCCTTCGGACCCGATACCGCCGCGAGGGCTCTCCTTGACCATTTCCATGTCGACACCCTTGCCGGGTTCGGCTTTGATCCGTATCCGGAGGCGGTCCGGGCGGCAGGTGCTGCTCTCAGGTATGCATCGGAAACCATGCACTCGCCCCTCGGCCACGTGACGGGCCTCTCGGTCAGGGTCCCGTCCCGGGCCATGCTTATCGATGCCATCACCCTCCGGAACCTGGAGATCTTCGAGGGCATCCGTTCCCGGGAGAAGGAGGGAACCCTCTTTTCCACCCTTGACCTCACCATGACCGCCATGGGGAGGAGGGAGCTCCGCCGGCGCCTGGCCGCGCCCCTTATCTCCGTCGGGGCCATCGGTGCCCGGCTCGATGCGGTGGAGTTCTTCATGGGCGATGCGGTCCTGTGCCGGGAGCTGAGGACCCTTCTCGCGCGGTGTGCCGACGTAGAGAGGATCGCGGGGAGGATCGCCACCGGGAGCGCGGGTCCCCGGGACCTCCTCGCCCTCAGGGATCTTCTCGCGGTGGTCCCCGGAATCCGGGCCCTGCTCGGGAAGGCGGCCACCCTGCCCGCCCCGGTGCGGGAGAGCCTGGAGGGGCTCGGGGATCTGCACGACGCGGCAGCCCTCATCACCCGGGGAATCTCGGACGACCCGCCGGCGTCGGTGAGACAGGGGGGCATCATCCGGGAGGGATACTCCCCCGACCTGGACGGGCTCCGCTCCCTCTCCCGTTCGGTGAAGGACTGGGTCGTGGAGCTCCAGCAGAAGGAGCGTGAGAGGACCGGGATCCGGTCCCTCAGGGTCGGGTACAACCAGGTCTTCGGCTACTACATCGAGGTCACCAAGGCCAACCTGCACCTGGTCCCCCCCGGCTACGCACGGAAGCAGACGACGGCGGGGGGAGAGCGGTTCATTACCGGAGAGCTCGCCGAGAAGGGAGACCAGATCGCCTCCGCCGACGAAAGGATCCTCGCCCTCGAGTCGGAGCTCTACCTCTCCCTCGTCCGATCCCTCCAGGCGGAGATTCCCCGGTTCCAGGCCCTCGCCCGAAGCCTCGCGGGGCTGGACGTGGCCTCCGCCCTCGCCGAGGTGGCCCGGGTGAACGAATACACGCGCCCGGTCCTCGATGAAAGCCTGAAGCTCGCGATCCGGGAGGGGCGCCACCCGGTCGTGGAGCAGGTCCTCGGGGGGCGTTTCGTCCCGAACGACACCCTGATGGACGGGAACGGGGACCAGATCCTCATCATCACCGGCGCGAACATGGCGGGGAAGTCGACCTACATGAGGGCGGTCGCCCTCATCGCCATCCTTGCCCAGACTGGTTCTTTTGTACCCGCGGCCCATGCGACGGTCGGGATCGTGGATCGGGTCTTCACCCGTGTCGGGGCCTTCGACGACCTCGCGAGCGGCCAGTCGACCTTCATGGTGGAGATGCTCGAGCTCGCGAACATCCTGAACAGCATGACCGAGCGGAGCCTGGTCGTCCTGGACGAGATCGGAAAGGGCACCGGGACCCTCGACGGCTATGCCATCGCGAGGTCCGTGCTCGAGTTCCTCCACGGGAAGGCCGCTCCCGGGCCGAGGACCCTCTTTGCCACACACTTCCACGAGATCGTAGGGGTGGAGGCCGAGCTCAGGAGGGTGAGGAACTACCATTTCACCGTGAAGGAGACGGGGAGCGAGGTTGTGTTCTTAAGGAGGCTCGTCCCCGGCGCGACCGATCGGAGCTACGGTATCCATGTCGCCCGGCGGGCGGGGATCCCCCGAAAGGTCACCGACCGGGCGGCGGAGATCCTCGACTCGGCCCGGAAAAGGGAGGATGGGAAGGAGGGCAGGCCGAAGCGATACACCCAGGTTCTCTTCGTGGACTCGCCGGAGACGGAGAGGGGAGAACACCCGGTGGTGAAAAAGCTCCGGGAGCTGGAGCCTGACGGGATGACGCCCCTCCAGGCCCTCGAGGCCCTCTATGCCCTCCGGAAGCAGGCGCGGGAGGAGGGGGAAAAGAATGGCTGAGCCCGAGGGAACCCCGACGATCCGCCTCCTGGACCCCTCAGAGGCGATGAAGATCGCCGCGGGGGAGGTGGTGGAACGCCCCGCCTCGGTGGCGAAGGAACTTGTCGAGAACTCCCTGGATGCCGGCGCAACCCGGATCCGGGTGGAGGTGGAATCGGACCCGAAAAGGATCACCCGGATCACCGTCACCGACGACGGGGCAGGAATGAACCGGGCCGACGCCCGGCTCGCCTTCCTTCCCCATGCCACGAGCAAGATCCGCTCCCTCACTGACCTGGACCGCACCGTCTCCCTCGGGTTCCGGGGGGAGGCCCTCGCGAGCATCGCGGCCGTTGCCCGGGTGACCCTCGTCACCAGGTGCCACGGCGAGGAATGCAAAACCGGGACGAGGGTGCTCGCCAGCGGCGGGGAGATCCAGAAGGTGGGGGAGACCGGGGCCCCGCCGGGGACCTCGGTCACCGTGGAGGACCTCTTCTTCAACACACCCGCCAGGCAGAAGTTCCTCAAGTCCCTCCAGACCGAGCTCGCCCAACTTGCGGGGGTTCTCGAGGCCCTCGCCGTCTCCCATCCCTCGGTTACCCTTCAGTTTATCCACAACGGCCGGGAACGCCTCGCCACCCACCGGGCACCCGGCCTCCTGGAGGCCGTGAGGGCGGTCTTCGGGGACGAGGTTGCCGCGGACCTCATCCCTCTCTCGGCGGAGGACGCCCTGGTCAGGGTCGCCGGGTATATCTCCACCCCCTTCTCTCCCCGGAAGACCCCCTCCCGGGTTCTCGTCTCCATCAACGGCCGCCCGGTCTTCTCCCGGCAGATCCTGAGGGCCGTCCGGCGCGGGTACGGGACCCTCCTCCCTTCCCACACCTATCCGGCCGCCTTCCTCGATCTCGGTATCGACCCCTCGCGGGTCGACGTGAACGTGCATCCCACCAAGCGCCACGTCCGCATCGGCGAGGAGCACGAGATCCTGGCCGTCATCACGGAGGCGGTCAGGGAGAGCCTCGCGAGGGAGGACCTGACCCCGCCGGCCGGTGGGGGGGCACCGGTCCGGAGTCCCGCCGCCCCCATCGATCGGCCTGTCCGGGGGCCGGCGCCGGTGTCCCGGGGGGAGATTCCCCTGCCGACGAAACCGGTCCCGGCCGTCTCGCGGCTCACGGACAGGAGGCTCCGGCAGACGGAGCTTCCGACAGGCGTAGCCGGTGAA
>DATGDI010000180.1:0-11667 GCA_035310965.1 Methanomicrobiales archaeon | reverse complement strand
TGGGCCGGTTCAGGCAGTCGGTGGAGAGCTTCGACCGGGTTCTCGCCCCGGAGCCCCGGCACCCCGGCGCCCTCGTGGCCCGGGCCTCGGGCCTCTCGAGGATGGGGTACTTCCAGGAGGCGGTGAAGTGCTGCGAGGAGGTCATCGGCAGGGATCCCCTGGATCCCGGGGCATGGTTCATCCGCGGGAGCGTCCTCTACATGACGGGCCGGTGGACCGAGGCCAGACCCTGCCTGGACCGGGCAACGGCCATCGACCCGGAGTACGCCGAGGCCTGGTACACCCTCGGGAACTGTCACTACTACCTGGGCGATTACGAGGATGCCCTCTGCTCCTACGACGCGGTCATCGGGCTCGACCCCGAGTACCCGAAGGCATGGTACAACAAGGGCGTCGCCCTCGCCGATGTGCACCGGTACGGGGAGGCCCTCGCCTGCTACGAGGAGTGTGCCCGGATCAATCCCGGGGTCGCGGTGGTGTACACGAACATGGGGGTCGCCCTCGCCGGCCTGAACCGGTTCGGGGAAGCCATCGCGAGGTTCGACGAGGCCATCGGGATCAACCCCCATGACCCGACTCCCTGGAATAACAAGGCCGCGAGCCTCCGGAGGCTCGGGAGAGAGGAGGATGCCGAGGCCTGCGCCGAGAAGGTGAGGGAGCTCACCCGGGGCCGCGAGATCCCCTGGATCATCCGGTAGGGATCCCTAGAACCGGTTCTCGAGCCCCTCCCGGAGGGATCCCCCGGCCCCCTTAGAACCGGGACCCGCGGCCCCCTTAGAACCGGGACCCGCGGCCCCCTGAGAACCGGGACCCCCCTCCTTCCCCCGGAGAGAAGCGATATACTCCTCGAAGAGGTGGATCCGGGTGGAGACCGGGAAGGGGATGCCCAGGGTGGAGATGATGGCCTCGCCGGGCTCGAGAGTCTGGATCTCCGTGTCCATGGGGGAGAGATCCTGCTTTGCATGGCCTGCGACGATGGCGCGGTCGTTCCGGTCCGAGAGGCCCATGACCACGAAGGTGTTCATCTGGGCGAGGACCCGGGGGTCGATGTTCCTCGGCTGCTGGGTCACGACGCAGAGGCCCACGCCGAACTTCCTCCCCTCCATGGCGCACTCCCGGAACACCGCGGTGCCCGGGCCCCCGGCGCCGAGGACCCTCTGGGCCTCCTCGATGGTGATGAGCACCTCCCTCCGTTCTGGGAAGTCCGTCCGACCCCATCCCGATGCCTCGCCCCGGTGGCGGTCCAGGATCTTCCGGGCGAGCACCGAGAGGACGAAGAGCTCGCTCCTTTCCCCCATGCCGGGTATGTCGATGAGGACCACCCTGTTCTTGGCCAGATCGGCGAGGATATCCGGGACGGACGACCCTTTCGCGCGGAGAAAGGGATTGGACTTCACGAGGATTCCTACCCGGCGTTTCATCACCTGGAGGGTGCTCGGCTGGAACTGGGCGAGCCTCCCCGCCGTCTTCCGGTAGGGGGTGGTCGCCTCCCAGTCCCCGTTCTCGTCGAATTCGGTGTTCAGGAAGAGGTCCACGAGCTCGCTCCCCGGCACGTCGTCGATCATCTCGACGAGCTCGCGCTGCGCCGAGGAGTGGTCGAAGAGGAGGAGCAGGTCCGTGGCCCGGAAGTCGTCATTCTCGAGGTACAGGCTTGAGAGCGAGTAACGGCGCCGGAAGGATTCTTCCCGGATGGTATAGACCGAGAGGCCGTCCCTCCCGGCCTGGTAGTGGACCAGGCCCTCCGTCGGCAGGCCGGTGGCCGAGACCCCGCCGGCCACGTATTCGCCGTGGGGATCGACGAGGAGGAGCCCGAACTTCCTCGCCCTCATCGAGGAGGCGCAGAAGACCTTCATGAAGTTGCTCTTGCCCATGCCCGTCGTGGCAAAGACCCCCATGTGCTGGGGCATGACCCGGCTGTGGAGGGCGACCCTCACGTCCCGGAGCACCTCCTGCCCGGACTTGAGGGAGCCCACCTCCACGTCGCCCATGACCTGGCTGAGAAACCGGAAATCCGGGGCCGAGGGAACGAGGACCCGGGAGAACTTGGTGGGGAGGGTCCTCGGGCGGCGGAAAATGCCCGCCCCATCGACATATCCGAGGGGGAGCGCCTCCACCACCAGGTACACATCCTCTGAGAGCCCGTAGAAGTGTTCGGAGTGCGCCCGCATGTCCCATTTCCCGTCATCGAAGTTGGCCTCGTGCCTGAGATCGGTGACCCGGGCGAAGAAGGTCATCTCCTTCGCGAGGTCCTCGATCTTCAGGATGTTTCCCACGTAGAGGGTCTCGTCATAGGGGATGGCGAACCGGTACGAGAGGACCGAGTTCCCGATGAGCCGGTACTTGGAGGGATCGCCGAGATCAGTATCGTGCAAACTCGTCATGGATATCACCAAACAGGTCCTGGAAGAGCCGGGGATCGAGGCCGGATCGCCCCATGCCGGCGAGCAGATCGTTCTTCACCTTCTGGAGGGCGTCGGCAGGGATCCGGGCCGTCCGATGGGCATCGAGGAGGGGGTAGGGATAGCCGGTCACCCGTCCATCGTCCGACCAGCCGGCAAGCCGGGAGACGATCTCCTTCAGGGTATCCTCCCCGGTCGGTTCGGGTACCTCGATCTTGAAGGCGAGGGGTGAGGCGGGGTGAAGGGCGGCGACGCAGGGAACCCCGTGCCTCCACTGCCGGTACGGGGTGACATCGAGCCCCTCCTCTCCGATCCTGAGGACCCAGGGCGGTGGAATGGACCAGGCCTTTGCGAGGGAGAGGGCCGCGGGCACCAGGGGGAGCCCCCCGCCCCAGGTGATGGCCGTCCTCTTGGTCACCGCGCACAGCTGGACACCCTTCTTCGCGCAGGCACGGATGAGGTCGAGGATCACCGGTTCATGGCTCGCATGGGAGATCCGAAGCGCCCCGTCGAGGAGGAGCAGATCCCCTCGTTTCAACCGCCCGGCGGCCTCGAGGGCGGCCCGGTATTCCAGCGTATCCCTCATGATGCCGGCGGTCCTCTCCGGTTCGTCGTCCCTCACCGTCGCCTCGGGATCGGTGCCGAAACACTCACGGTACAATCCCTCGAAACTCCCGTCACGGGATTCCCGCCCGAGGGTCAGGGCCCGGAGGGGGGTCACGGACCGGAACCTGCGGGCGCCATCCGAAAACCCGCAGGCTGCGGCCCGGAGGACGGCGACCTGGAAGCAGCCGGCATCGAGCAGCAGGGCATGGGACCCGTCTACGGCAGCGATGGTCCCCCGCTGCTCGGGCCGTATCGCCCGGAAGGACTCGGGATTGAGATCGAATGCAGAGGCAAACCGGGAGTGCAGGTCCGGGGGACCGAGATCGCCGACGTTTCCAACGAGGACCTCGAGATCCCTCCGGTATTCCTCGTCGATGGTCATGCGGCGGCCTCCTCGAGGTCCCGGATCCGGCTCTCGTTCCCCGACACGGCCTCGACGAGGAGGGTGTTCCCGAACTCCCCCTGCACCTCGGTGACATGGGAGATGAGGAAGATCTGGGGGAAATAGGGTTCGAGGGCTCTCAGGGACCGGAAGATATTCGCCCGCCGCTCCTCGTCCTGGCTCCCGAAGATCTCGTCGAAGATGAGGAAGGTGCTGTCATGGAGCTCGTGCATCTCGGCGATGTACCGGGAGAGGGCGATGCGGAGCGCGATGGCCACGTCGTCCTGCTCCCCGCCCGAGAACCGGGCCACCGGGTAGTCGCCGCCCAGATCATGGACGAGGATCTCGAAGCTGTCGTCGAGGATGACGGTGTCATACCGCCCGTCGGTGATCTCCGAGAGGATGCGGCCCGTCTCTTCCTGGATCTGGTCCCGGACGATGCCGAGGAGGTGGTCGGTGAAGCCGTTCAGCTGGTCGCGGGTCAGTTCCAGGAGCCGGATCTCCTCCCCGAGCCGGTCGTGTTCCGCCCGGTCGAGCCCGGACTTCCGGAGGAGACCCTCGAGGCGTTTCTTTTCTTCCCCGAGGTGGACCAGGTCCGCCCGGCACCTCGTCGCCTCCTCTGCGGTCCTGAGTGCCTGCTCCTGCGCCGCCCGGATTTCCACCTCCTTCCGGGCGAGGATCTCCGGCGAAAACGGGATCGATTGCAGTTCGGCCGCCAGTCGCGCCAGATCCTCCTTCACCCCGGCAACCTCACCGGCGAGGCCGCGGGCCCGCTCCTCGAGGTGCGGGAGCCGCTCGAGATCGGGTTTCATCGCGAGATACCGCCGGTGCCGCTCCTCCGCGATCCGGAATTCCTTCTCCAGCCGGGCATGAATCTCGGGATCAAACCCCGACTCCTCCCGGTCGCGGCGGAGCGCCGCAAGGGTTTCCTTCTGCTGCTCCAGCCGTCCCAGGGCATCCCGGATATCCCGGGCAAGGGACGGGCGCCGCTTCACCCGTTCCGACAGGGCGACATGCTCCCCCCAGGCCTCCTCGAGGCGGGCAAGCTCCGTCTCGAGCCGCTGCCTCTCCGCCGGCTCGAAAGCGAGAGCCTGCAGATCCCGCTCCAGCCGGTCCTTCACGGCGAGGTTCACCCGGGAGAGATCCTGGATCGCCTCCCATTCGGCGGTGAGCTCCTCCATCCGGTTTGAGACCTCACGGAGCCGGTGTGCCTCGGTGAGAGCAGTTTCGAGGGCGGATAACTCTGCATCGGTCACTTTCAGGGCCTTTTCTGCCTCCGAGACCCTGACCTTCTCTCCCTCCATATCCCTCCGGACGGCCTCCATGATCTGCCGGTACCGGGGACCGAGGGGCTGGTGGCAGGTGGGACAGTCCCCTTCGGTGCCCCTGGCTTCCAGGGCCGCGAGGTCATCGGCCATTTTCTTGAGGGCTTTTGCTGTCTGGTCCCGGGTGGCGGAGCTCCCGGCCTTCCGCTCCAGGAGCTCGCGGCGGAGTGATTCCAGCCCGGCGACCGGGTCCCCTGGCAGGGAAACGCGGGAACGATAGGGTTCGGCGAGGGAGGCGAGGCGCTCCCGGGCCTCCTTCGCCTTCCCGATGCGGGCACGGAGCGTTGCCCCTCGTTCCGCCGCCCCCGACAGTGCCTCGGCCTTCTTGGCCTTCTCTGCCATGAGGGCATGGTACCGCTCTTCGATGCTCCCGATCTCCTGCATCCTGCCCTGTATCTCCGCACGCCGTGCAACCCGGGGTTTCAGGGATTCGAGCCTCGCATCGGCCTCTCCAAGGGAGGCCTCCTCATGCCGGAGCCGGTCGAGGGTTTCCTGCCCATCGGAGATGAGGGCCTTCGTCCGGACCTCATCGGTCTGGAGCGCCTGGAAGCGGTAGCTCCGCGCCCTGCTCTCTTCGAGCCGTTCCCTGAGGGCCTCGAATCCCGGTTCGGATGCGGCGAGGTCCTGGAACTCCCCCCTCTGCAGCCCAAGGGCCTCCATCTCGCGGGAGATCCCGGCGAGCTCCTCCACCATCCTCACCCGGTCACCGTCACGGCTCTGGAGAAGGGTGCGAAGACGGAGTGCCTCCTTTTCGAGGACACGGAGTTCCGAGACAGCCTTCTCGAGAGACCCCCGGCGATCCGCGGCACTCCTCAGATCCTCGTCGAGAGACATGAGTTTCTCGCCGCTGTCTGTGATCCGCTTCCCGAGATCCTCGAGATCCCCCTGGATCGCCAGGGGGTCGATCTCGCGGAGCCTTCCCTCGATCTGGAGGAGCCGTTCCCTGGCGGCACCCGCGTCACTCCGGAGGATCTCCCCGCCCTCGTCCTTCAGGCTGTCGATCCCGAGCACCCTCCGGAACCATCTCTTCCGCTCCTCGGGGGTTGCTTCGACGAGGATGAGAAGCTCCCTCTGCCCCGAGAAGATGGTATGCCTGAAGTCGGCATGGCCCATCCTGATGATCCGTTTCAGGGCCTCCTGGACCTCGGAGACCCCCTTCGCCATGAGCCGGCCGTTGTGGTTCAGCTGGGCATCGTGCCTTTTCTGCGGCCCGAGGGACCGGACAACCTGGTACTCCCCTCCCCTGACCGAGAAGTCCAGCCGTACCTCGGCCCGATCCTTCCGGCCCGCCGTGGCGCTCAGGATGTAATCGAGCCCGGTCTCCCGCACGCCATAGAGGCAGAAGAGAATGGCATCGACGATGGTGCTCTTGCCCGTGCCGTTGTTCCCGAGGATCCCGGTGATCCCGTCCCTGAACACCACGTCCTGGTGCCGGTATCGCCGGAAGTTCCGCATCTGCAGCCTAAGGAGCTGCATCGTCCTCACCTGCGTCACCGGCCATGACCCTCCGGATCACCTCTCCTCCCTTCCCGAGGACAAATTCGCTCTCCTTCTTCCCGAGGTTCCGGCCCTCCAGGTATTCCCTGAAGAGATCCACGTAATTCACGCCGGTGAGATCCCGCCGTCCGCTGAGCGGGGTTTCCGATGTTTCGGTTCGGACGGCGATCCTCAAATCGAGGACTCGGGACCTTGCCTCCTGGAGGATCTCCGGGTCCACCGACTGGAGGAGCCGGCGGTCTGTTCCCGTGAGGGTGACGATGGCCATGACGGGTTGCCCGGAGCTCGTGGCCTCCGGGACCTTGCCGAGGATTGCCTCTCCTACCTCCCGGGAAGAGAGGGAGGAGCACTGGAGCTCTCCAAGATCTACCATGGGGGTGCACGGGAGGTCTACGTGGTCAACCGTGTGCCTGTCCAGGTCCACGAGGAGCCCGCCCTTGGTATCATGGATCTCGCCGTAGGTGATGTACTCCTGGGACCCGCAATACCATGCATTGTCTGCGACCTGTTTCTGGCCATGAAAGTGGCCGAGGGCGATGTAATCAAGCTTCGGGGAGAGCATGGTCGTATCGATCTCATGCTCCATGACCGTCCCCAGCCGGCGATCCTTGAGAGTACTCGCGAGCCCGTGGGTGACGAGAACGTTGCATCCTCCCCGGAGCGGCTCCACTTGGTCGAACTCTTCCCGGTACTGGCCGGGCTCGAGGAGGTTCGGGATGAGATGGAACCGGCTGTCGCCCAGGTCGACCTGTTCGTAATGAGATCCGTACCCGGCATGGAGGGGCGCCCGGTGGTACTCGAGCACCTCGAAGGGGGAGGTGGTGTACCGGGACTTCCTCATGTCATGATTCCCCGCGATGACGATGAGGGGGATCCCCGCATTCCCCAGCCGGGAAAGGGATTCGAGGGCGGTGGTGTAGGCGAGGGTCTTGGGCCTGACCGAGTTGAAGAGATCCCCCGAATGGATCACCGCCTCCGGCTTCATCGCGATGATGGCGTCGATACCACCGAGGAAGTTCCCGTAGACCAGGCCCTCCCGGAGGTTCACCCCATCGCCGGCCAGGCGGCTGAACTGCGAGAGGCCCAGATGGCTGTCACCGATATGGACGAACCTCATCTCTCCCCTGCCCGGAGATCATCCCCTGCCTTTATAGAGCTCGTGCTCGCGGCGTGAATCTGAAGAAACCCCCCGATCACCAGCTATCTATACTCGTTCCCTGATATGCTTATGCTGATGCTATGTCGCGAAGAGCAGTCGATGCGGTCTTCCAGGGCCTCTTCACCCTCACCGATATCCGGGTGATCCTCCGGCGGACCGCCCCCCTCCACCGGCTCTCCGGGGCGGACCGGAGTCTGGTGCAGGGCCAGATCGAGGATCTGCGCCGGCAGATCGGGATCATCGAGGAGGAGCTCCTTCGATGAAATGCACGGGGGACATCGAGGTCCGGGACCTCGAGGAGCTGGCCATCAACATCGACCCCATACAGGCGGGGGGAAGGCTCACCCCGGAGGCCATGAAGGCCGTCATCGCCTATGGTGACGGTTACTCGGTCTGCGACAACTGCCGGAAGCCCTTCCGGCTCGACCAGATCAAGAAGCCCCCCCTCGACAGTTTCCACCGGGAGCTCGCGACCTTCGTGGGGATGGACGAGGCACGGGTCATGCCCGGCGCCCGGAGGGGCTTCCAGGCTGTTGCCGGCACCTACGTCGAGAAAGGGTCACCGGTCCTCCTCACCGCCCTTTCCCATTACACGAGTTTCCTCGCCGTGGAGGCGGCGGGAGGGGTTCCCCGGGAGATACCGAAGGACGGGAGGAACCTCATCACCGCCGATGCTGTGGCCGCACGGATCGACGAGGTGACCCGGGAGTTCGGGAAGCCTCCGGCCCTCCTTTTCGTCGACCACTTCGACTACCAGTTCGGGAACGAGCACGAGGTGCGGGACATCGCCCGGGCCGCCCATACCCATGATGTCCGGGTGCTCTACAACGGAGCCTATTCGGTGGGGATCCTTCCCGTCGATGGGAGGGAGCTCGGCGTTGACTTCGTGGTGGGCTCGGGCCACAAGAGCATGGCCTCTCCCGCTCCCTCCGGCGTTCTCGCCACCACCGCGGAGCACGCCCGGGACCTCTTCCGGACGACCCGGGCGAAGGGCGACCTGACCCAGCGCCAGTTCGGGGTGAAGGAGGTGGAGCTCCTGGGCTGTACCCTCATGGGGGCGACCATCATGGGGATGATGGCCTCCTTCCCGGCGGTGAAGGAACGGGTAAAGCACTGGGAGGAGGAGCTCGCGAACGGGAGGATCGTCATCGACGCACTCCGTTCCATCGAGGGGACTGTCATCCTCTCCGAGTACCCGAGAAAACACACCCTGACCCGGGTGGACACCCGGGACTCCTTTGACCGGGTAGCCCAGGCCCATAAGAAGCGGGGATATTTCTTCACGAGTGCCCTTGCCGAAAAGGGTATCGGGGGGGTCATCCCCGGGGCGACGAAGGTCTGGAAGTTCAACACCTACGGCCTCACCGCGACCCAGTGCGGGTACCTCGCGTCGGCGTTTACGGACATCGCCCGGGAGAACAGTATTTCGGTCGCCTGATCAGGCCGGCAGGATTCGGGGGAACCAGGCCTCCCCTTCAAAATGCTTCCCTCCGTCGGGGGCAACCATTACTTTCGCCTGGTTGCCACCTTCCTCGCCGTCCCGAAGCACTCGAGGGCCTCGTCTCCGCGGCCGACCTTCACGAGGGTGTTCCCCTTCTCGATCCAGGCCCGGCAGGACTTCGGGTCGATCTTGAGAGCGGTGGCATAGCATTCCAGCGCCTCGGAGTACCTCTCGACGGCCTTCAGTTCATTGCACTTCGCGAGCCAGGCATCGGCCGAATCCGGTTTTTCCTTGATGGCCAGGTCGAAGTACTCGATGGCCTTCTCGTGCTTCCCCTCCTTCGCACACCGCTGCCCCTCCGTGAGCGGGTTGCAGGTTTTTTCCTCGTTCTCTCGCGGCTTTTTGCCGGCCATGATCAATGGTGGGGCGGAGAGATGATGAGATTTGGGTTCGTCGGGGTGAGTGAATGCCTTCGTCCGGGGATTAAATACTCCTCGCACACCCGGAGACAATCGCCGCCTCTCTCACCGCAGCCGCCACCTGCATGGTGACCTCCCGGTCAAGGACGGCAGGGACGATGTGTTCCCGGTCAGGCTCTGGCACATACCCGGCGAGAGCATGGGCAGCAGCAACCTTCATCTCCTCGCTGATCCTCGTGGCAAACACATCCAGGGCTCCCCTGAAGACCCCGGGGAAGGCAAGGGCATTGTTGATCTGGTTGGGAAAATCGCTCCTGCCGGTCCCTACCACCGATGCACCAGCCTCCTTTGCCAGGTGCGGCATGATCTCCGGGACGGGATTTGCCATGGCAAACACGATGGGATCGTCATTCATCGAGCGGATCATTTCCCTGGTGAACACCCCCGGAGAAGAGACCCCGATGAGAACATCCGCTCCCTCCACGGCATCGGCGAGGGTTCCCGTCTTCCCCAGGCGATTCGTCTCCTCAGCGAGGATAAACTTGTATTTGTTCGTGTAGAGCCCCTCCCTTTGCCGGTGAATGATTCCCCGGGTGTCACAGACAACGATATCCCGGACCTTCCGGCAGACATTGGGACCGTACCCGATGCACCCCAGCTGACGCGCGATGGCATACCCCGCAGCACCGGCACCGCACACCACTATCTCCAGGTCCTCGAAGCTCTTCCCTGTGACCTTGCAGGCATTGACAAGGGCGGCGAGCACCACGATCGCCGTTCCATGCTGGTCGTCATGCATCACCGGGATCCCGATGTCCTGGAGGGCCTCCTCCACCTCGAAACACCTGGGTGCGGCGATATCCTCGAGGTTGATCCCCCCGAAAACCGGGGCGATGTTTTTCACCTCGTCGACGAAGCCGGTGTGGTAACTCTCGAAGCAGATGGGGAAGGCATCGATATTCGCAAATTTCTTGAAGAGGATCGCCTTGCCCTCCATGACGGGAATGGCCGCATAGCCGCCGATATTCCCCAGGCCCAGGACGGCGGATCCATCGGTCACGATGGCCACCGAATTCCCCTTGAGGGTATACCGGTAGGCGAGGTTCCTGTCCTTCTGGATGGCCCGGCATACCTCCGCGACCCCGGGGGTATATGCCCGCGAGAGATCGCGCCTGGTCTCCAGAGGGACCTTCGAGTGGATCTCCAGTTTTCCCCGGTGCTCTTCGTGCAGCCTGAGTGCTTCCTGGTAAATCTGCTCCCTATCGGTCTCCCCTTCCACGACTCATGCCCCCACCTGATCCGGGGTTCCTGGTATCAAATTCGTTTCGATCCCTCGCAGGAACGGTACATTCCGGGGAAAACCGCGGGATTCCCTCGATACCGGGGTGGGATTCCCCGGCGGAAGGGAGACTTCCCTCCCGGGCCGGGGGTGTTATTCCCCCTCGGTCGTAAAATAAATCATGGTGACGATTTCCATCTCGTCGAAATCGTCATAGAGCTTCTTCATGGTGGCAAAGAGATCGTTCCAGCTCCGGCACTGGGGATCATGTTCCACGGACAGATCCTGTTCCCGGATATCCCGGAACCGCTTCACCTTCAAACCGGTCACGAGGGCCTTTTTCTGTTCCCCTCCCTCCCGTGACTGCAGCCAGACGGTTTCCCCCATGGTCAGTTTCGAGGCCAGCTGTATTCCCCGTCGCACGCTGAGGTTCGTCCCGTCACGGAATTTGTAGGTCGTGAAGAGGAGGACAGGTTTCTTTTCGGGAGCCATGGAGTGTTCCAGCCTCGTGTCTCTAGGGAGCTTCTCGGTATCGCAGGTAATAAGGGTAGTGCTTTCCGGCTGATAATTCACTCCGGGCCTCACCGGTGGCTTACGACGCACATCACAACCTGCAGGCAGGCACGACCGGGTTTGCCGCGTGAAAAGAACGTCCATGGGCTTGGTCGGATTCGAACCGACGATCCCCGCCTTGTAAAGGCGATATCATGACCAGCTAGACCACAAGCCCGCCAGTTAGGGTGGAGCGGCGATCCTATTAAAATTGCTCAAAGGACCGCCTTCCCGTTCCACGGCGGCAGGGCAGAAGGAAAGAGAAGGAAAAGGTTACTGGAACCCGAAGGAGTGGTTCACTTCGGAGTCACCCTCCAGGTTCTATAGGAACCCGAAGGAGTGATGGCTTTGCCATCACTTTCCGGGTTTCACTGAAACCCGAAAGGGGTGACTCACTTCGGAGTCACCATTCAGATTCTATGAGAATCCAAATGACTTCAGGGTCACGTCGGGGTTCACGGCTCCCACGTGGTACACGACGCCTTCGGTGAGCTCGTTGATGACCACTTCGGCGGGAGAGAAGAGGGAGGTGTCGATCTTGTAGAAGTCGAACTTGGCCTCCTTGAAGATCTCGTAGAAGGGCTTCCCGTAGCCCTTGGACTTGTTGC
>DATGDI010000179.1:0-1929 GCA_035310965.1 Methanomicrobiales archaeon | reverse complement strand
TCCTCGGGATTACCGAGGCGGACCTCTTCTCACCTGGACTGAACTTCGTGTTCGGTATCGCGAACCGGGGGAGGGCCCTGATATCGACCTTCCGGCTTCGCGAAGAGTTCTACGGGCCGGCTCGAAAACCTGATGGTTTTCCCGTCCGCCACCTGCCCTCCGGGCCAGGCGGACGGGAACCGAACGCGACGGTATTCCGGAGGAGGGTCCTCGTCGAGTCGGTGCACGAGCTGGGGCATGCCCTGGGCCTCGATCACTGCGAGTTTCCCGGCTGCGTGATGTACTTCTCCAACTGGATCGGGGATACAGATCGGAAAGGACCTGGTTTCTGTTTCCGGTGTGCAAGGGCCCTCAAGAGGCTGGTGGAGACGAGCTGGGCCTGACCTCACGACCGGGTTGCGTGGAGGATTCCCATCACCCCCATCACGTCATGGCCGGGTGTCCGATCGATCTCAAAGTCGTAGTGGCGGCCGATGTATTCGAGGAGGGCGGAGTTCGGAGGATCCCCGATAGGGGGAATATGGAGCTCCATCTCGATCCTCCGGATCCCCTCCAGGTCATCCGGCCGGATACACCACTCCGCACCCTCACAATCGCTCTTTAAAAAGTCGCAGCCCCCGGCCATCCCTATGATCTGCCGGAGGGTGTAGGTCTGCACCGTGGCCCGGAACCCATCCCAGGAAACCTCCCCGGGGTTCCCGTCACCGAGAGCCCCGACGATAATCTTCACCGGCGCCCGGTTCAACCTTATGTTTTCCTGTAACACCTCCCAGCTTACAGGTTCGACGGCAGTCACATGATCCGAATACCGGGCGGCCCGGATGCAGAAGGCTCCCGCGTTTGCCCCGATGTCCACCACGACATCCTCCCTCCTGATGTCATCGAAGCGATATTCGCCGACATCGTGGATCTGGCGATAGGGGAGATGCCGCTCTACGAACCTGATAGTTCCTTTGTCAGCCACCGGCACCACGGGCATCGTGGCGGGGTCCACGAACCCGACGGATGTCTCCCCCACCCTGGAAGGGTCCTTCCTGCGACGATAGACCGACAGGGTTCTCCCCAGTCGCCGTCTGAGTTCAGGCCACACAGGCACCACACCTTCCATGCCGTGATCGATGTTTAGAAGAGTGAGGGAAAGAGGGATATCCCTTATGGTGCCGCAGGAGCGGCGGGCGGCGGAGCCTCGCCGGCCTCGTAGATGAGCATAAAGTACCGGGCGGTGAAGACGGTCAGGAGGGGGAGGAGGCAAACGGGGACGATCCACCCGATGTAGGGGATGATGGCCGGGATCGATACGACGAGGTTGAAAAGGAAGGAGGCAACCCCGAGGAGAATCAGGGCGATGATGTAATTCCCCCACCCCATCCTCCTGATGATGGCGGTGATGGTGGAAAATCTCCATCCCTCGGTCATGGCCCCGGTCCGCGCGAACCGGATGGCTCCCAGGGTTCCGTACAGGGCGGCGACGACAAAGAGGATCATGGCAATGATGATCAGCACGAGGAAGATGAGGATGGCCGGAAGCAGATAGCTCGATCTCGAGGCGGGGCCGGGCAGGATCACACCACCGACCAGGGCAAGGAGGGCGAGGAGCCCGAGGATGATCCCCGGTAAAAACCAGACGAAGACCACGATGTCCAGTTTCAGCCCCTCGACGAAGAGAGATACCCAGTTCGCGAAAGCGGGGGCGGGTTTCACCCCGCGGTAGATCTGAACCACGTACCCCGCGATGAAGATGGAGGCGAAGATTCCGATTATAATGATGGCGATGAGTGTCCGCCAGGGTACCAGTTCCCAGTGGATGGTGGTCCCCTCGATGATCTTCCTTGGATCGACCACGAACTGCATCAGGGCGAAGGGCAGGCCGAGGAGGATGAAGATCAGCCACCTCCCCCAGTGGCCGATGAAGGTCTCCCGGGTGTACTC
>DATGDI010000178.1:0-3035 GCA_035310965.1 Methanomicrobiales archaeon | reverse complement strand
CCTGATCCGATGAAAGGATCGGGTAGGTTCAGACACCGTTAAGGCTGCACTCGTTCTATACGGGTACAGGGGGACCATGGCCGTAGGAGAGGGATCTCAAAGCATCCTGGGCGGGTACCTGGCACTCTTCGCGAGCACCGAGATCTTCATCTTCGTGTTCATGGAGATCGTCGTCAAACTCGATGCCATCCAGCGGGTGATCTTCAAGGAAGCGAAAAAGGCGGATTCTGTCGGTTTCACCCTGCTCTTCGGTTTGTTCTCCATCTTCGGGACGTACATCGGGACAACGGAAAGTACCGGCGCCATCGTGAATATCAGGGATCTCGCACCCATGGTGGCCGGCCTCGTTGCTGGCCCGTACGCAGGCCTGGCAGACGGGCTGATCGGGGGCATCCACCGCTTCTTCCTGGGTGGTGTAACTGCGGTTCCCTGTTCCCTCGCAACCGTCCTCGCGGGGGTGCTCGGAGGTGCCGTCTATGTCCTCAACAAAAGGAGACTGCTTGGAGTTGTTCCGGCGATGTTCTTTGCCGGAGGGATTGAGGTGCTTCACGGCGGGCTGGCGCTCCTCCTTGTCCAGCCCTTCAGCCTTGCCGTGGAGATAGTGGTCACGGCCATTCCCCAGATGATCATCGCCAACTCGCTGGGGGTGGGGATCGGCATCATCATCGTCCATGACCTGATCCATCACTACGGGGATGCCCATTCCACCTGAAAAAAAGTAGAAGGATTCCGCAGGTTTTTATACTCCGGGAGGGGAGGGGAGCATCATGACCGAACCTGTCGATGCAATTCGGGCTATCCACAATGCGTTCAGGAATGATCTGAGACAGATCGATGCAGCAGCGCTGGAATCGGCCCGGGGAAAGGAGGGGCTCGCCGCCACCATCGAGCGTTTCCGGTTCATGAACGAGGTGCTGGTCTGGCATGCCCACGGGGAGGAGCAGGCCATCTTCCCCGCGGTCGAGCAGGTTGCCCCCCTGGTTGCCGAGGCCTATGTGAAGGATCACCGCGGTCTGGACATGGCATTCGAGGAACTGAACAGATCCTATGCTGCCCGCGACCCCATCATGACAGCCCGGGCAACCGCTGCGTTCCGTTTCCACCTCGATATCCACCTGGACAAGGAAGATACCCACCTCTACAGGATTTTCAGGGAACGGATATCGATGCCCGAGCAGGGGAAGGCAGTTACCATCATGTCGGGCAATGTTCCCCGGGAACGGTTCCCCGAACTCGTGGCATGGGAATTCCCTCTCATAGGACATGATGACCGCGAGAACATGACCCGAATCTTCCAGACGGTGATGCCTGCCCCTTTCTTCGCCACAGTAAAGGAACAGATCAAAAAGGCCATCGGGAACGACTGGGCCGAACTCCAGCGCAGGATACCGACGTTGTAGGCCGAAAAGTATGGACTTCTTCAACTCCGCATACCGGGGCACCCCTCCCTGGGACATCGGCCGGCCCCAGAAGGAGTTCGTCGAACTGGTCCGGAGAGGGGAGATCACCGGATCTGTCCTGGACATCGGGTGCGGGACAGGGGAGCATGCCCTCTTCTTTGCGGCGGAAGGGCACGAGGTGTGGGGGATCGACTCTGCACCCCTGGCCATCGAGAAGGCAAAGGAGAAGGCAGAGGAAAGGGGGCTCCATGTGCATTTTGTCCTCATGGACGTCCTTGAACTCCGTAAACTGAACCGTACTTTCGATACTGCCACCGATTCGGGGCTCTTCCACACCCTGTCCGACGAGGACCGCCCGGTGTTCGTCAATGCTCTTACATCCGTCCTCTTAACCGGTGGAAGATACTTCATGCTCTGCTTCAGCGACGAGGAGCCCCCCGGGTACGGCCCGAGGAGGATAACCCGGAGGGAGATACGGGAGAGCTTCCGGGACGGCTGGACCATCGATTACATCAGGCCGGCGACCTTCGAGAGCCGGACCAGGACCGAGGGCCCCCGGGCCTGGCTCTCGTCAATATCAAGGAAATGAAACCCCGGATCCATATCATTTTCCCCCGGTACATGCCACCGGGATCCGATGGATATCTTCACCCACGCGGCCGCCATCCTCGTGATCCTCTTTGCCTCCGGGAACGCGGTGCTCATCCCCTTTGGCGTCCTCGGGGCGGTGATCATCGATATCGACATGGCCTGGTTCCTCATCCCCCGCCGGAACCCCTCCCTCTACATTCTTCACCATGCCGGGTGTTCCCACAGTTTCCTCGGGGCGACGGTCCTTTCGGTAATATCCTTCGTGACGACCCTCGCCCTCTCCTCGGCTGGATGGCTCCGGGGGACCATCCCGGGCGGGATCCTTGTTCCCGCTCTCGTTGCAATGCTCTCCGGGGCTTACCTCCACCTGTTCCTGGACTGGCTGGCGGCTCCCGGCTTGCCCCTCCTGTATCCCCTCACGGAGAAACGGTTCGGCCTCGCCATGACCCCCATGCCCCTCTACTTCCTGATCACGGTCCTTTCCCTCGGCATCCTCGGGGTCACCCTCTTCCCTGGTCTCACGATGGAACTGGCGGAGGTCTACGGGGCGACGTTCGCGGGCATCATCCTCGTCAGCGGAGGGATGAAATGGCTCGTTCACCGGAAGGCGCCCGGAAGATCCTATTACACGTTCCACCCCTTCCAATGGATTGTCATCCGGGAAGAGAACCCCTCCTACACCGTCGTTGTGTACGACATGTTCCGGGGAGTGATCCGGGAACTGGATTTCGAGAAATACCGGAACATCGGAGCCGAAGAGGCTCGCCGGTATGACGGCCCCGAACTCAGGCGCCACCGGTATTTCTCCTACATCTCCACCGTGGAAAAGAAGGGCAGCGAGATCATCTTCCACGATCCGGTCCGGGAAGAGGGGCTCATCTCCTACCCGCCCTGGTACCCGTCTGTCACGGTGAGCACTACCGCGGCCTGAGCATTTGCAGGACCGACAATATCCTTTTGAAATTCCCGGACCACTGGTACATATGCAGAAACAGGGTCTGGTGGCATGTTCCATCCTTGCCATCCTCATATCCTGCATCCCAT
>DATGDI010000177.1:0-1703 GCA_035310965.1 Methanomicrobiales archaeon | reverse complement strand
ATCTTTTCTTCGCGGGAAAGGGCCTTCGAGGCCTGATCGTACTGGCTTCGGGTCAGGTAACGAACCACCGCCCAGTCCAGCAGGATGTGTTGCCTGCGCAGGGCCTTGCGCAGCACGATGCCCTCGAGGCTTGTGCACCGGGAGAGGGCCACGTAGAGCTGTCCGGGGGCGAAGGTACCCCTGCCCACATCCAGGATCACCCGCTCGAAGGTCTTGCCCTGGCTCTTGTGGATCGTCACGGCGAAGGCAAGTCTCAGGGGGAACTGGGTGAACATGCCCACCGCCTCTGAATCCAGTCTCCCGTCCTTCAGGAAGAACCGGAAGATTTCCCAGGTGTTGGGCCCGGCCTCCACCAGCCGCCCGTCGTTCAGGCGGACGCGCACCAGGGGGCCGCCTTCCGGGTCTTTCCCGAACCCGGTGACCCTGCCGATCGTCCCGTTCACCCAGCGGCCGCCCGCATCGTTGTTCAGCATCATGACCTGGGCGCCCTTCTTGAGTTTAAGCGCCACCGCCGTCGGGAGATACTCCCTGCCGAAGTCGCCCTCCAGGATTCCCGTCGAGGTCCACGTCCTGCCCTTGAGCTTCTTGAGCTGCTCCTCGTTGTAGCCGTCGGCCAGGGCGTTCGTGCTGGTGAGGTGGATGTAGTATTCGTCGGCGGGGGGCTCGAAGTCCGGATCGAGGCGCGAGTTGAGAAGCTCCAGGTCCTCCTCGGTGACCGTGCGGTTGCGGATGGCGTTGAGCAGGTCGATGAAGCGGCCGTCCTGCTGGCGGTAGATCTTCTCCAGCTCCACAAACTCCATCTCCAGGCCCCGGAAGGCCAGGGCGCTGAAGAAATAGGGGCTCGGGTAGAGGGTTTTGAAGAGCATCTTCTCGGCCGCGCTCACCACGGGGGGAAGCTGGTAGAGATCGCCGATGAAGATCATCTGCAGGCCGCCGAAGGGGGCGCCGGCCTCGGGGCCATGGAGCCGCAGGAAGGCGTCCACGCAGTCCAGCAGGTCCGCCCGGACCATGGAGACCTCGTCGATGACGATGGCGTCGAGCCTGCGGTAGATCCCGGCGCCCTCGCCGCGGATGCGCTTGCGAGCCGATTCGGGTGTCACATCGGGCTTGAACCGGAAAAAGGAATGGATTGTCTGTCCCCCCACATTCAGGGCCGCAACGCCCGTGGGGGCAAGGACCGCCACCTGCCTGGCGGTGTTTGCCTTGAAGTACTGGAGCAGGGTGGACTTGCCGGTTCCGGCGCGGCCCGTGACGAAGACGTGCCGACGCGTTTCCTCCATGAGCCGGAGGGCCCGCTCGAAGGGTTCCGTGAACTCGATCAAACTATCTTCCATCAAAGGTCCGTCATCCCGCCCTGTCCGATGGACGCGTCAGCCAACCTTCTTGACCTGTTTTAATCTGGACATCTCCAGCATCATCTGGGTCCGGTCAAAGTAGACCTCGTTGCGCCTGATCTTTCCCCGGTCGTCGAACTGCACGAAACATACCCCGATGCTCTCGATGATCTTCTCCCCGATGGGTATCCGGGCGAGCCACTTGTTCAGAAACCCGCCTTCCATCGGTATCGCCTCGATCTGGGTCCAGACCCAGTTCGGGTTCTGGGCCAGAAGCTTCCGGAAGTAGGCAAGCAGAGGGTCCTTTCCCTGGATCCCTCCCGGCACGGCGGGGTCGAGATAGAATGCGTCATCGGAATAGAAATCGGC
>DATGDI010000176.1:0-8597 GCA_035310965.1 Methanomicrobiales archaeon | reverse complement strand
CTTTATTGGCGGGAACCGGAGGGGCGATATCCCCGAGTCGGTGATGGCGTACCGGAGGTAGGGATGGGTCCCCGGGTCGGCGGGAGCCGGGAACGCCTGGTATTCCGGGGCCGCCCCGGGATCGAGACTGTACATGCCCTCGCAGACGATTCGGTCGGGGAGGAACAGGGCGGGCAGCTGGTACTTCCAGGCGAGGTCCACGGCGGCCCGGATCCAGGTCCTCGCCTCCTCCGCGTCGCCCGGGGCGATGACGAGCCTCGGGAAGCCGCCCTGGCCGGCATGGATGGCGAACTCCAGGTCCGCCTGTGCGGTGTAGGTCGCAAGGCCGGTGCTCGGCCCCGCCCGCTGCCCGAGGACGATGACGACCGGGAGCTCGGCCATCCCGGCGAGCCCCAAGGCCTCGACCATCAGGGAGAAGCCACCCCCGGAGGTCCCCACCGCGGCCCGGGTCCCGGCATAGGCGCACCCGAGGGACGCGAGGATGACCGCGATCTCGCTCTCGGGCTGGAGCACCCGTATCCGGGTTTCATCGGCATGGGCGGCCAGGAAATGCATGAGGTTCGAGGTGGGGGACATGGGGTACGAGAGGTACACCCCGAGGCCGGCCTCGACGAGGCCGATGCCCATGGCCTCGTTTCCCGTAAACGCCGGGAGGGGGGGCAGCCCGAGAGAGGGGATGCGGAGCCTTTCCTCCGAGGCCTCGTAGCCCCTCCGGGCGACCCGGAGGTTCTGTTCGGTGGCCTTCCGGAAGGATTTCCCGAGCACCCCGATAGCGACGGGCCACCCGATCCCCGCGGCCCGGACGAAAGCACCGAGGATGGCGGAGTTCCCCATCACGGGGGGCGCCTTCTCCGCGGCCAGGATGGCCGCGACGGGGATCCCGACCCCGGGAGGGTACTTCGCGGTGTCGCGGTTGTAGACCACGGCACCGCTCTCCTGCCCGGCGGGGAGCCTCGGGAGGTGGAGCCTCAGGGTCTCCTGGTCGAGGGCGAGGAGGAGGTCGACACGGTTCCCCACGGCACCGATCCTCCTCCCCGATCCCCGCACGATGGCGAAGTTGTGGCCCCCCTTGATCAGGGAGGGGTAATCGAAGTGCATGTGGACGCGGTACCCGAGCTGCCCGAGGAGATGGGCGATGACCTGGCCCGCGCTGCTGATCCCCTCGCCGGCCTTCCCGCCGATGAGGACCGATACTTCCCCTTCTTCCACCGGCATCCTCCGTTTGGATCTGGAAAAAGTGGAATAAAAGGGTATTGCCCTGCCTCCACCGGAGCTGTTTTAAGCGATGGGCGGAAATACCGGTCCAGAAGGGAGGAGGGTGTACACGGATTCCGCCATCTCGGCCTGGGACGCGGTCGTCATCGGGGGAGGGCTGACCGGCCTCCGGGCGGCCCTCCGGCTCTCCCGGGCGGGCCTCGCCGTGGCGGTCATCTCCAAGGTCCATCCCCTCCGGTCCCACTCCGTCGCGGCCCAGGGCGGGATGAACGCCGCCCTCGGGAACGTCCCCGGGGAGGACGGCACGGCGGACAGCTGGGAGAACCATGCCTTCGACACGGTGAAGGGCTCGGACTACCTCGCCGACCAGGACGCGGTCGCCCTCATGTGCCGGGAGGCGCCGGCCACGGTGGTCGAGCTCGAGCACATGGGGACGGTCTGGTCCCGGCTTCCCGACGGGAGGATCGCCCAGCGGCCCTTCGGCGGGGCGGGCTTTCCCCGGACCTGCTACGCCGAGGATCGGACCGGCCACAACGTGCTCCACACGCTGTACCAGCAGGTCCTGGGGCAGGGGATACCGGTCTTCGAGGAACACTTCGTCACCTCCCTCGTTACGGACGCCGGCCGGTGCACCGGCTGCACGGCCCTCGAGATCATGACGGGGGCCGTCAGGGGATTCGCCGCCCGCGCGGTCCTCCTCGCCACCGGGGGTTTCGGCCGGGTCTTCTCCCGGTCCACGAACGCCCTGATCAACACCGGCGACGGGATGGCCCTCGCGCTCCGGGCGGGGGCCCCCCTCAAGGACATGGAGTTTGTCCAGTTCCACCCGACATCCCTGCACGGCACGAACATCCTGATCTCGGAGGCCGCCCGGGGGGAGGGCGGGTTCCTCCTGAACCGGCACGGCGAGCGGTTCATGGAAAGGTACGCCCCCCGGGCCCTGGAGCTCGCCCCCAGGGACGTGGTCGCCCGGGCCATCGCCGAGGAGATCGAGCGGGGGAACGGATTCGGGGGCGGGTATGTCCACCTGGACCTGCGCCACCTGGGGCCCGCCATCATCGGCGAGCGGCTGCCGGGGATCCGGCAGATCGCCCTGGATTTTGCCGGGGTGGACCCGGTGGAACAGCCGATTCCCGTGCAGCCCGGGCAGCACTACTCCATGGGAGGGGTGGATGTGGACATCGCCGGGAGGAGCGGTCTTCCCGGCCTTTACGCCGCCGGCGAGTGCGCCTGCGTGAGCGTCCATGGCGCGAACCGGCTCGGGGGGAACTCACTCCTCGAGACGGTGGTCTTTGGCCGGCTCGTCGCCGGCTCCATGGAGAGTGACCTGAAGGACCTTCCGGAGCCACGGAGAGAGCCGATCGAGTCGGCGGTCCGGGCGACGGGTGAACTGATCCGGGAGATCCTCGGCCGGACCGGTGGTGAACCTGGAGGGCGGAAGCCCGAGGGAGAAACAACGGGGCGAAGCCCCGGTGTTGATTCGCCCTTCCCCCTCATCCGGGAGGTCCAGGAGACCATGTTCGGGCACTTCGGGATCTTCCGGGAAGGTCCCCCGATGGAGGAGGGGCTCCGGAGGATCCGGGGCATCCGGGAGCGGGCCAGCCTTGCCTCTCCCGGGAACCGGGAGGCGGCGGTGAACCAGGCCCTTGTCAGGTACCTGGAGCTGGAGATGATGCTTCTCCTCGCGGAGACGGTGGCCCGGGGGGCCATCGCCCGCGAGGAGAGCCGGGGATCCCATTTCCGGAGGGATTTCCCGAAGCGCGATGACGAACGGTTCCTCTCCCACACCATCGCCGGGATGCGGGAGGGGGAGGTATCCATCGGGTACAAACCGGTCACCCTGGGAATGTTCGGGGTGGAGGAGCGAGGGTACTGATGATGCTGAAGGTCTATCGGAAGGGGCCCGGGGCGGCCCCGCCAAGGTACGACAGCTTCGACATGGAATCCGAGCCGGGGATGACCGTCCTCTCCGCCCTCTTCAGGGCCCAGGAGATGGATGAAACCCTGGCCTTCCGTTACTCCTGCCGGGGGGCGGTCTGCGGCACCTGCGCGATGCTCATCAACAAGGTGCCAGGGCTCGCCTGCCGGACCCAGGTCCGGGACCTCCTTGAGGGAAAGGGCCGGATGACCCTCGCCCCCTACCCCGCCCTCGAGGTGACCGTGCCCTGGGACCCTGCCCGGGAGGTGCTCGTCGAGCCGCTCCCGCACCTGCCGGTCATCCGGGATCTCATCGTCGACATGTCCCTCTTCTTTGAATACTACCGGTTCATCGGGCCGGTCCTCTCGCCCGGTACCCCGGCCCCGGGGCGGGAACGGCCCATGAGCCCCGCGGCGGTGAAGGAGGTCGCCACCTACGCAAACTGCATCCTCTGCGGTGCATGCTTCGGGGCCTGCCCCGTCGACGGGAAAAACCCCCGGTACCTCGGGCCGGCGGCCCTCGCCGCCCTCTACCGGTTCCGCATCGACCCCCGGGAAGGGGACGGGGCCTCCCGGCTCCGGCGGGCTGATACCCCCGACGGCTGGTGGGCGTGCGAGTTCCATGCCAACTGTCGCCGGGTCTGCCCGAAGGGGGTCCCGCCCAACCTCGCCATCGGGCGGGCAAGGCAGGAGCTGATGGCGGCGGGCGGCCGTTCGGCCGGGCCGGAGGAGAGGAAACCATGAGACAGGAGAAGGATTCGCTGGGGATGAGGGATGTACCGGAGGAGGTCTACTACGGGATCCAGACGCTGCGTGCGGTGGAGAACTTCCCGGTTACCGGGAGGCGTGAGCCCCCGGAACTCGTGAAGGCCTATGCCCTCCTGAAGCAGGCCGCGGCGCTCGCCAACATGGATCTCGGCGTCCTGGACAGGCCCCGGGGGGAGGCCATCGCCTCTGCCGCGGCCGAGGTCGCCTCGGGGAAACTCGCCGACCAGTTCCCCGTGGACATCTTCCAGGCGGGGGCGGGGACCTCCTTCAACATGAACGTGAACGAGGTCATCGCGAACCGCGCCCTCGAGAGCCTCGGGCGGAGGAAGGGGGAGTACGAGTTCCTCTCCCCGAACGACCACGTGAACCTCTCCCAGTCCAGTAACGACACCTTCCCGACGGCTTCGCACCTCGCCGTCATCGGGGAGGCCGATCGCCTCCTCCTGCGCCTGCGGGAGCTCGTCCAGGCCCTCGAGAGGAAGGGAAGGGAGTTCCAGACCCTCCCGAAGACGGGCCGGACCCATCTCATGGACGCCCTCCCGGTGACCCTCGGGGACGAGTTCCAGGCCTATGCCACCGCCCTCGCGAGGGGCTCGGTCCGGATCCGGGAGCGGAGGGATGCCCTCCGGGAGCTCGCCATCGGGGGCACCGCCACGGGGACGGGGGCCGGCGCCCCGCCCGGCTTCCGGGACGCGGTCGTCGGGCACCTCTCCCGGCTCACCGGGCTCCCCCTCTTCTCGGCTCTCGACAGCCTGGAGGCGCTGCAGAGCCGGTCCCAGATGGCGGCCTTCTCCGGGGCGCTCCGGGAGCTCGCCCTCGAGCTGATCCGGATCGCGAACGACCTCCGGATCATGGGGTCGGGACCGACCTCGGGCCTCGACGAGATCCACCTCCCCCCCGTGCAGCCCGGCTCCTCCATCATGCCGGGCAAGGTGAACCCGGTGATGGCCGAGTGCCTGGACATGGTCGCCTTCCAGGTCATCGGGAACGATACCGCACTCTCCCTGGCCGCCCAGGCCGGGCAGTTCGAGCTGAACGTGATGACTCCTCTCATGACCCATACCCTCCTTGATTCCCTGGGGATGCTCAACAGGTACCTCCCCGCCTTTACCGAGCGGTGCATCGACGGGATCCAGGCGAACGAGGTCAGGCTCGTGGCGTATATCCGCTTGAACCCGTCCCTTGCCACCCTCCTCACCCCGCGGATCGGGTACCTCCGGGCGGCGAGGCTCGCGGAGGAGTCCATGGAGAAGAAGCGGTCCGTCCGGGATCTCGCCATCGAGAAGGGGATCCTCACCGAGAAGGAAGCGGATGCCCTCTTCGACCTGGAGGATCAGTCGAGGAACCGTTACCGGGACGAGAGGATGTGAAGGAGGGGGGCAGGGGTCCCCCTCCCCTTACCAGACGGTGACGATGCTCTTCGTCCGGGTCCACTGGGCGAGGGCCTGGAGACCGTTCTCCCTGCCGATGCCGCTCTCTTTTGTCCCCCCGAAGGGGACCTCGGGGGGAACCGGCATGTGCCGGTTGATCCAGACCATCCCCGCCCGGACGCGTCCGGTGACCTCCCGTGACACGCCGATGTCCCGGGTCCAGACCGATGCCCCGAGGCCGTAGCGCGTGCGGTTCGCCTCGCGGATCGCACTCTCGAGGTCGGGCACGGTCACGAAGGGGAGCACCGGGCCGAAGGTCTCCTCCCTGAGGATCGCCGCACCGGGGTCCACGTCGGTCACGAGGGTGGGGGCATAGAAGAAACCCCTGTCGTACCCGGTCCCCGTTGGCCTTTCCCCGCCGGTGAGGATGTGCCCCTCCTCCCGTTCCCGGAGCCGGTTCACCTGCCCCTCGATCCGTTCCCGCTGGGCCCGGTTCTGGAGCGGCCCCATGTCTGTCCCGGAAGAGAGGCCGTCCCCGACCCGGAGGGACCGGATCCGGGCGAGGAGAGCCTCGAGGAACCGGGGGGCGATCTCCTCGTGCACGAAGAGGCGCTTCACCGCCGTGCAGGTCTGGCCGGCGTTGTAGAACCGGGAGTGGACCACCCCTTCGACGGCCTTCGGGAGATCGGCGTCCTTCCAGACGATCATGGGGTCCGAACCGCCCAGTTCGAGGGTGATCTCCTTCAGGAGGGGTGCCGTCTTCGCGAGGATGGCCTTCCCGGTCTCGATCTGGCCCGTGAAGGAGATCCGGTGGATCCCGGGGTGCATGACGAGGGCCTGCCCGGCGGTGTCCCCCGTGCCCGTCACCACGTTCAGCACCCCGGGGGGGAGGCCGGATCTCTCGAGGATCCCGGCGAGGGCGAGGTTCGTGAGGGGGGTCGAGGAGGCAGGCTTGAGCACGAGGGTGTTCCCGGCGAGGAGCGAGGCCGAGACCTTCCAGCCCATGATGATGGCCGGCACGTTCCAGGGGATGATGGCCCCGCAGACCCCGTAGGGTTCCCGTACCGTCGCATAGTCCTGGTGCGGGCCCAGGCGCCCGGTGTCCCCGGCGAGGCACCCCGAGATGGAGGCATAAAACTCGAGGATGTTCGCAAAGCCCCGCACCTCGTCCACGGCCTGCTTCAGGGGCTTCCCCTGCTCCCGGGTCAGGGTGCGGGCGAGATCCTGGTGGACGGCCCGCACCTCGCCGGCGGCGTGGAAGAAGATCTTGCCCCGCTCCCGGGGGGTCTTTCCCGCCCAGGCCTCGAAGGCATGCTCCCCCGCCTCCACCGCCATCCCGATCTCCTCCTCACCGCCGGCCGGGACCCGGTCCAGGACCTCCCCGGTCGCCGGGTTGATCACGTCGAGCCAGGTTCCCTTCGCGGACCCGACCTCCTTCCCTCCGATGCGCATGAGCATGGAGGAGAAGTGGGCGGTGGGATATTTAAGGTGCGAGGTTCCCGCAGGGAACCGAGCGGGAGCAACCCGCCATCAGGAGGGGTGCGACGGAGGATGGCGGCCCTGGATCGAAAGGATTACCACCGATGAGCTCGTTTCTCTCCCCATGGTCTCGGAGGCGGGGAGGAGGCAGGTGCTCCTCGCATCGGTCCTCGGGTCGTCCCTCGCCCCCTTCATGGTCTCTGCCCTCGTGGTCGCCCTCCCGGCCATCGCGGATGAATTCTCGGCCGGCGCCGTCTCCCTTGGCTGGCTCACGAACGTCTTTTTCCTCTCGGCGGCGGTCTTCCTCCTGCCGATGGGGAGAATCGCCGACCGGCACGGGGTAAAAAAGGTCTTCGTGGCGGGCATCGGGGTGTACCTCGTCTCCTCCGTCCTCTCTCTCCTCTCCCCCTCGCTCCCGTTCCTGATAGGGGCGAGGTTCCTCACGGGCATCGGCGGAGGCATGATCTTCGGCACCTCCATCGCCCTCCTCTCCCTCTCCTTCCCCGAGTCGGCGCGCGGGAAGGCCATCGGCATGAACGTCACCGGCATGTTCGCGGGCTTTCTCCTCGGGTTCCTCCTGGGGGGCCTCCTCACCTTCTACGTCGGCTGGAGGAGTATCTTCCTCGTGACCATCCCCGTCGAGCTCGTCGTGATGGGGCTCGTCTTCCTCCGGATCCGGGGTGAGTGCGAGCTCTCCCGGAGCCGGGATCTCGACCTCCCGGGCCTCGTCCTCTATTCCCTCTCCATCCTCCTCCTCATGGTCGGATTCTCGGCACTGCCAGGGGTCTCCGGGGGGATCCTCCTCGCGGGAGGGATGCTCGCTCTCTGTCTCTTCATCCTCCGGGAACTAAGGGCAGAGAGCCCGGCCCTCGACGTCCGCCTCTTCACCCGGAACCGGACCTTCGGAAGGGCCAACCTCGCGGCCCTCCTCTTCAACACCTCGAACTTCGCGGTGATCTTCCTCCTCTCCCTCTACCTGCAGGACATCCGGGGGTTCGATGCCCGGTACTCGGGGGCCATCCTCCTCACCACGGTGATCTTCATGGCCCTCTTCTCCCCGTACGCGGGGAGATTGTCGGACCGCAGGGCCCCCGGGGTACTGGTGGGATCCGGGGTGATCCTCTCCTCTATCGGCCTCCTCATCCTCACTCTCCTCGACGGCTCTACCCCCGTTACCCTCATCATCCTCGCCCTCGCCGTGATGGGGGCCGGTTTCGCCTTCTTCTTTTCACCCCTCCTCCGGACCCTGGTAGGCTCGGTCCCCAGGGAGATGTACGGCCGGGCCTCGGGCATGGTCGAGTCCATGAGGCTCATCGGGATGACCGTGAGCATCGCCCTCACCACCATCGCGCTTTCCGCAACCATCGGGAGCGTGCACGTCACCCCGGGGATCTCCGGTGCCTTCATCGGGACCATCCGCCTTGTGCTCTGGATATTCCTCGCCTTTTCTCTTGCCGCCCTTGCCGTCTCCCTCTCCCTGAAGAGGGAGGTCGCGGATCAGGATGGTCCGTAGGCAGGCCTTACGGGAGGCCTGTCCGGATACTTCGTAAGGGAAATCCGGGGAAAAAACGCCCTCAGGTCCCCTCTTCCAGGAACTCCTTCAGCGCCACGGCGTTGTTGTGCACCTCATCCCGGGCCGCAAAGACGAAGGTCACGGTGCCCTTCTCTCTCTCGGCATCCCTGAGGAGTTTCACAACCTCCGGCCTTTGCCGGATCTCCCCGAAGTACCTCCGCCGGAATTCCTTCCATCTCTGCGGGTCATGCCCGTACCAGGTGCGAAGTTCCGTGCTCGCCCCCGCATCCTTCAGCCAGAGGTCGATCTTCGCGCGATCCTTCGAGATGCCCCGG
>DATGDI010000175.1:0-5494 GCA_035310965.1 Methanomicrobiales archaeon | reverse complement strand
CCCTGATATCGTCGGGGTTCCGCGGTTTCTTCTCTCCCATGACCTTCACTCCGTTTATCAAGGTATATATGGGTTGATATGATGAATCATAAAGGGATTACCATGCCAAGGCCAGACGATACCATCCGTGCGTGCATCCAGATGCTCCAGCAGATCATGGAGGACGGGACCATCCCCCGGAACATCCGGCGTGTGGCAGACGAGACGAGGGCCATCCTCCTGGACGCCGGGAAACCCATCGGCCTGCGCGCGGCGACCGCCATCTCCAAGATCGACGAGGTGTCCAATGATCCCAACATGCCGGTGCACGCACGGACCCGCATCTGGGAGCTCGTCTCGCAGCTGGAAACGGTGCCGCTCGATTAAGAATTTCCCTTCCTGAAGCGCAGACGGGTCGGGGGCCGATCCCCCCGTTGTCTCATTTCTTTGGTGTCTTCCCCGTACCCTGCTCGCCCATGATGGTGCAGGTGATGGTCCGGTGCCGGCTCGGCCGGGTGTCGAGCTCGAGGAGGACGATCTGCTGCCAGGTGCCGCAGTCGAGGAGACCCTTTCCCACCGGGATGGTGAGGGACGGCCCGACGATGGCCGCCTTCACATGGGACCGGCCATTCCCGTCTCCCCACTTCCCGTCATGGGCATAGGAAAGGTTTGAAGGGGCGATGATGGCGAGGGAGCGCTTCAGGTCCGAGAGCACCCCCGGTTCGAACTCGATGGTGGTAAGGGCCGCGGTGGACCCGGTGACAAAGAGGTTCACGAGCCCCTCCACGACCCGGCTCTCCCGGAGGGCCTTTTCGACCTCCCCGGTGATGTCCACGATGTCCCCCTCCCCCCGGGTATCGACGGCGATCACGGTGCGGTACATCGGGTACTCCCGGGAAAAACGTGAGTTTCCCTCTATATGAAGGTTCTTTCTTGCGTCTCAGGAGGGTGGCCGTGCGGCAGGCGGGGGGCTCCCGTTCTCCCCGTTCGTCTCGGGGCGGACGACGCCCACCCCGACGATCCTGTCCCCCCCCTCCAGGTTCATGATCCGGACGCCCCGGGTATTGCGCTTCTGGATGGAGATCTCGTCCACCCGGGTCCGCATCACGTTCCCTCCCGAGGACATCACGATGATCTCGTCGCCGGGCGAGACCGACTGGGCGGCGACCACCCCGTTCTCGTAGTCCATCCGGATGTTGATGACCCCCTGGGTCCCCCGGCCATGGCCCCGGAACTCATCGAACTCGGTCCGCTTCCCGTACCCCGAGTCGGTGATGGTGAGCAGGTGGTCATGCTCCAGGACCGTGAGGCTCTGGAGGACATCGGTCCCCCGGGTCCGGATCCCGATGACCCCCATGGCGTTCCGGTGGCGCATGGGGATGGTGTTCTCATGGATCCGGAGGGACCGGCCCTTCTTCGTGGTGAGGATCAGCTCCCGGTTTCCGTCCGTCCTCTTCACGTCCACGAGCTCGTCCCCCTCACGGAGGGTGAAGGCGTTCAGCCCCGAGGGTCGCGGCCGGGAGAACTCCGCGAGGGGGATCTTCACGACCTTCCCCTTCTTCGTGCCGAAGATCAGAAACGCGCTCTCCCCGAAGCCCTTCACCGGGATGACATTCGTCACCTTCTCGTCCTCGAGGTTGAGCAGGTTCACGATGGGCTTCCCCTTCGCCTGCCGGGCCGCCTCGGGGATGTTGTAGACCTTCAGCCAGTAGACCCGGCCCAGGTTCGTGAAGCAGAGAAGGTAGTCGAGCATGTCGGCCACGAAGGCATCCTCGACCACGTCCTCCTCCTTCACGGCCATGCCCATGATCCCCCGGCCTCCCCGGTGCTGCTTCCGGTAGGTCTCGAGGGCCATGCGCTTGATGTAGTTTTCCCCGGTGAGGGAGACGAGCATGGCCCGGTTCTCGATGAGGTCCTCCTTGGTGATATCCGTGACATCGCTCGAGATCCGGGTCCGGCGTTCGTTCCCGAACTTTCCGGCCATCTCCTCCATCTCCTTCCGGATCTCGGTGCGGATGTGGGTATCGTCCGAGAGGATCTCCCTGAGCCGGAGGATCTCCTTCTGTCCCTCGTCATGCTCGTCCTGGATCTTCTTACGCTCGAGCCCCGCAAGGGTGCGGAGCTGCATCTTCAGGATCGCATCGGCCTGTGGGGCGTCCAGCGCGAACCGCGCCGTCAGGTCGATCTTGGCCTTCTCGGCCGAGTCGGCCGCCCGGATGGTCGCGATGACCGCGTCGATGGAGGCGAGGGCGAGGAGGAGCCCCTTCAGGATGTGGACCCGTTCCTCGATCTTCTTCAGGTCGAACTGGGTCCGCTTCCGGACCATGGACATCCGGTGGAGGACGAACTCCCGGAGGAGGTCGAGGAGGGAGAGGACCCGGGGCTGCCCGTCCACGATGGCGTAGTTGATGATCCCGTAGCTCGTTTCGAGGGGGGTGTGCTTGTAGAGCTGGTTCAAGACCACGGCCGGCATGGAGCCCTTCCGGAGCTCGATGACCACCCGGATCCCCTCCTTGTCGGACTCGTCCCGAACGTCGGAGATCCCTTCGATCTTCTTCTCCTTGACGAGGTTTGCGATCTCCTCCACGAGACGGGCCTTGTTCACCTGGAAGGGGACCTCGGTGATGAGGATGGACGGGTTCTTTTCCTCGTCGGTGATCTCGGCCACTCCCCGGACCACGCACTTCCCCCTGCCCGTCTGGTACGCCTCGTGGATCCCCGAGGTTCCCATGATGATCCCGCCGGTGGGGAAGTCGGGGGCGGGAAGGATGGGGAGGAGTTCCTCCACGGTGATGGAGGGGTTGTCAAGGTAGGCGGTGACCGCCCTGCAGGCCTCCCCGAGGTTGTGGGGGAGCATGGAGGTGGCCATCCCGACCGCGATCCCGTTCGTGCCGTTGACGAGGAGGTTCGGGATCTTCGCCGGGAGCACGAGGGGCTCCTTCAGGGACTCGTCGAAGTTCGGGGCGAAGGGAACCGTTTCCTTCTCGAGGTCCTTCAGGAGCTCCTCGGCGGCCCGGGTGAGCCGGACCTCGGTGTACCGCATGGCCGCGGCGGCGTCCCCGTCGATGGACCCGAAGTTCCCCTGGCCGTCGACGAGGGGTGTGCGGTAGGCGAAGTCCTGGGCCATCTTCACGAGGGTGTCGTAGATGGCGGTGTCCCCGTGGGGATGGTACTTGCCCATCACGTCCCCGACCACGCGGGCGGACTTCTTGTAGGGCTTGTCGCTCGTGTTGCCCATTTCCCACATGGCGAAGAGGGTGCGCCGGTGGACGGGCTTCAGGCCGTCCCGCACGTCGGGGATGGCCCTCCCGATGATCACGGACATCGCGTAGTCGATGTACGAGACCCGCATCTCGTCCTCGATCTTGACCGGCACCTGTCGGTGAGGACGGTCAGATATCAAGGTTCGTCACCTCCTTCGCGTGCCGGCGGATGAAGTCACGCCGGGCGTCCACGTCCTCCCCCATCAGCTTGTAGAAGATCTCGGCGGCGTAGGCGGCGTCCTCGATGGTCACCTTCTTCAGGGTCCGCTGGGCGGGGTCCATCGTCGTGGACCAGAGCTGGATGGCGTTCATCTCTCCGAGGCCCTTGTACCGCTGGACGCTTACCCCCTTCTCTCCCAGCTTGGTGAGGGCTTTCTTCATCTCGTCCTCCCGGTAGAAGTACTGCTCCTGCTTCCCCTTTGCCACCCGGAAGAGGGGGGGCATGGCGATGTAGATGTAGCCCCTCTCGATGAGGGCCCGCATCTCGTTGAAGAAGAAGGTGAGGAGGAGGGTCCGGATGTGGGCCCCGTCCACGTCGGCATCGGTCATGAGGACGATGCTATGGTACCGGGACTTCTCGGGGTCGAACTCCTCCTTGATGCCGGTGCCGATGGCCGAGATGAGGGTCTGGATCTCGGCGTTCTTGAGCATTTTCTCCTCGGTGGCCTTCTCCACGTTCAGGATCTTCCCCCGGAGGGGGAGGATGGCCTGGAACCTCCGGTCCCGGCCCTGCTTCGCCGAACCGCCGGCGCTGTCCCCCTCGACGATAAAGAGCTCGCTCTTCTCCGGTTCCCGCTCCGAGCAGTCGGCGAGCTTCCCCGGGAGGCCGGCCGACTCGAGGGAGGACTTGCGCCGTGCCAGGTCCCGGGCGCTCCGGGCCGCCTCGCGAGCCCGCGCGGCGAGGAGCCCCTTTTCCACGACGGTCGCGAGGACCTTCGGATGCTCGTCGAAGAACTCGAGGAGGCAGCTGTACACGAGGGAGTCCACGATCCCCCGCACCGCCGAGTTCCCGAGGCGCATCTTCGTCTGGCCCTCGAACTGGGGGTGGGCCATCTTCAGGGAAATCACCGCGGTGAGTCCCTCCCGGACATCCTCGCCCCGGAGGGGGGAGTCGCTGTTCTTGAAGAGGTTCGCCCGCTTCGCCGCGGCGTTGATCGCCCTCGTGATGGCCGTGCGGAACCCCTCGAGGTGAGTGCCGCCCTCGCGGGTGTTCACGCTGTTTACGTAGGTGAACACCGTCTCGGAGAAGCCCTTCGTGTACTGGAGGGCGATCTCGGCCTCGACGCTCTGGTCCACGTCCTTCCCCGTGAGAAAGATGACCTCCTCGTGGACCTTCGCCGTTTCCCCCACGAGGAAGGTGACGTACTCGGCGATCCCGCCCTGGTAGCAGAAGGTCTCACCGCCGTCGCCGGTCCGCTCATCCCGGATCCGGAAGGTGACCCCCCGGTTGAGGAAGGCGAGCTCCCGGAGCCGGTGGGAGAGGACGTCGTAGTCGAAGGTGACCGTCTCGAAGATGTCCGGGTCGGGGAGGAAGGTGATCACGGTCCCGGTGAGGGGGAGCGGGGCGGCGGCGAGGTATGCCGCCGGATCGGTGATCCCGGAGTCGAAGGGGGGTTCGATGCGGCCATAGCGGCGGGAAAAACGCCCCTTCAGGTCCTGGAGGGTCTCCTTCTGCCTCTGGAGCCCCTTCGTCATGAGCCCCCGCTCGAACTCCATCGTGTACCGGTTCCCGTTGCGGTACACCTGCACGGAGAGCTTCTGCGAGAGGGCGTTCACCACGTGCACGCCCACGCCGTGAAGCCCGCCCGAGACCTGGTACGTGGCCTTGTCGAACTTCCCGCCGGCGTGGAGCACCGTCATGACGATCTCGAGGGCCGACTTCCCGTACTGGGGCATCACGTCCACCGGGATCCCCCGGCCGTTGTCCTCCACCGAGCAGGAGCCGTCCCTGTGGACGATAACCTCGATCAGGTTGCAGTACCCGGCGAGGGCCTCGTCCACCGAGTTGTCCACCGCCTCGTAGACCAGGTGGTGGAGCCCGCGGGTGTCAGTCGACCCGATGTACATCGCCGGCCGCTTCCGGACGGGCTCGAGGCCCTCGAGGACGGTGATGGCCGAGGCGTCGTAGGTCTCGGTCATGCAACTCCTCCCCGGAAAAGAGGGTGATCTAGGTAGGTCCCCCGGGAACGCTGCATTACCTATTATTGGATTCCGGGGCTTATAATAGTGCTTTTACGTCGGGCGGGAGGATG